>RFGJ01000037.1 GCA_003696665.1 Gammaproteobacteria bacterium
CCAGATGAAATTGAGCAATTGATGGCATCTTCGAGCACAAAATGAAGGCGGTTCAGCACGAAATTTGTATCGTTGGCGGTGGCATGGTCGGAGCACCACTGGCCATTGTGTTGGCGCAACTTGGATTTGATGTGGCGTTGGTCGAAGCGAAACCGCCACATGCACATTGCTCCCCGAGTTTTGATGATCGCTGTTTGGCATTATCCCATGGCAGTATCAGCATCCTGTCGGCGTTGGGCTTATGGTCGGATTTACAATCGCTGGCGACCCCCATACATGACATTCTTGTATGTGAACAGCAAGGCTTGGGGCAACACCGTATCTCTTCGAAGGATCGCGGTGTCTCAGCTTTAGGCGAGGTGATCTCTGCGCGTAGCGGCGGTGAGGTAATGTGGCGTGCATTGCAAGCCGGTCAGGCAAGCGTTTATGCACCCATGTCGCTCAATGGCTTGCGTCGTGAGCACAACATATGGCAGGTGCAACTCAACGGAACTGAAGACCATGCCGTGGCGATCACGGCAGAACTGGTGATCGCCGCCGACGGCCAACACTCTCGCACTCGAACCATGGCTGGCATTGAAGTGAGTGAGCGTCACTACGGCCAAAGTGCGGTGATCGCCAATGTTCGGACCGATCAGCCCCACGAATCGCGTGCGTTAGAATTGTTTCGACCAGATGGCCCATTGGCCTTATTGCCGTTTTCGGATCATTGGTCTTTGGTATACACGATCCCCGATGAGCGGCTTGCTGAGGCGCTATCGTGGGAAGATGAAACGTTTCTGGCACAACTGCAAGCTGAAGTGGGCTGGCGCTATGGGAAGTTCTTGGCACTGAGCGAACGGCGTGGCTACCCACTACGCCTGACATTGGCCAATCGCATCGCCGTTCCCGGACTATGGCTGGCGGGCAATGCCGCTCACAGCATTCACCCAATCGCTGGACAGGGTTTTAACCTAGGCTTGCGCGATGTTGCCTGGATAGTGGAATTATTGTTGTGGGCACGGCATCAAGGGCTGTCCTTGTCAGGTCCTGAATTGGCAGAACAGTATTGTCGGACTCGAAAGCCGGACATTGCTCGGATGGCAACCTTGACAGACTGGTTGGCGCGTGGCTTTCGTCCGCAATTGCCTGGTGCGAAAATGGTTCGAAGCCTTTTGCTCAGTGGCTTGGGGCTTTGTCCCTTGGCCGATGAATGGGTGGCGCGTACGGCAATGGGACAGCAGCCGCCGGTGCCCTGGCTAGCGGCGGGGCTTTCTTTAGAAGAAGTCAAAGACGAGGTCACTTATGGCTGTTCAGCAGCAGGCTGTTGACCTGTTGGTTGTTGGCGGCGGTATGGTTGGACTGGCCACCGCGATTGCCGCCGCGCAGGTCGGTTTCCGTGTCGAAGTGTTGGAAAAGAATGACTGGCCGACAGAATGCCCAGCGTCACCACAGGCACGTGTTTCTGCACTGACGCGCGCGAGCGAAAATTTATTGCGGACCCTAGGGGTGTGGGAACTGATACCACCGTCACGCCGAGGTGCCTACCGACATATGCGGGTGTGGCAGGACACACCAGCTTTGAACATCGCGTTTAGCGCCCGTGATCTGGCGGAACCTAATCTCGGCCATATCGTCGAAAACGAAGTATTACGCTGGGCGCTGTGTCAGGTGGCAAAAGAGGTAGGGGTGCGTTTGCGTCCGCGCCAACACATTGAAGGTATCGTCAACGATGTTGACAGAGTGCTAGTGAAAGACGCTGACGGTGGAGAAATCGCTGCCAAAGTGCTGGTCGCGACGGACGGCGGGAACAGCCGAGTTCGACAGGCTTTGGGGATCATTACGGAGCAGAAGCCTTATCACCAGACCGCCTTTGTCGCTTTGGTCGGAGCGGAAAAAGGATTTGGCCGTTGTGCGTGGCAGCGTTTCCTGCCCACCGGTCCCTTGGCGTTTTTGCCGTTGACGGGCGAGTCGGGCGCGGCACGTCGAGGCGCGCTCGCATCTATCGTGTGGACCGTTGATGACGACGAGGCGGCGCAGCGCTCAACATGGCAGCCGGAGGATTGGTGTGCGGCTCTGGAATCAGCCAGTCAAAATGAATTTGGCAAATTGTGTTTGAGAAGTCGTGTGTCGGCATTCCCGTTGGTCAGCCGCCATGCCGTCCGATACCGTGAAGGACGTGTGGTACTTGCCGGAGATGCCGCACATACCATACACCCACTCGCTGGACAGGGAGTGAATCTTGGTTTTTCGGATGCCGAAAGTCTGGTTCGTTGGTTGGCCAAAGGATTACAAAATGGGCATGGTGACATATGTCGATATCTGCAGGCCTACGAAAGCGAAAGGCGGGGCGTGAATCAAAAAACGCGCCAAGCCATGACGGCGATTGGCCGTCTATTTAAAATGCCAAGTTTCGTGTTGGAGCCGGGGTTGGTGATGCTCCAGCGCATGCCCTTTGCGCGCCGGTCAATGGCGCGGATGGCGTTGTACGGAGAGTGATGGTCCTGTCATGGCAAGGTGATTCTGAGCTGTTAACGAGCGTGTTTGCGGCTCACAGCGATTGAACCTGGACATCGGGTTGTATTTTTTTGTCGTCTGGTTTAGAATTCGCGGCGTCTGATGCGGGGTGGAGCAGTCTGGTAGCTCGTCGGGCTCATAACCCGAAGGTCGTTGGTTCAAATCCAGCCCCCGCTACCAAATTATGAAAAGCCCCGGACAGGGGCTTTTTCGTTGGCGCCCAGACACACACCTGATAAAGATGTGTGGTTGTCTATCGATGGGGCCGCGCAGTGACAATTGGCTGCACGGAATTGAGGATATGGGCGCGACGCCCTTTTTTTGTGCCCGTATGGTGCGGAGGTGACATGGCCAGAGCAGATGAATTGGCAGCATTGATTCGACCCGCCGTGGAAGCAGTTGGGTACGAGATGCTCGGTGTTGAGTTTATCAGCGCAGGCAAGCATTCTGTACTGCGGGTCTATATTGATAGTCCACAAGGGATCAGTGTGGATGATTGCGCGCAGGCCAGTTACCAGATCAGCGGCATATTGGATGTCGAAGATCCCATTCCTGGGGAGTACCGGCTAGAAGTGTCCTCGCCGGGCGCGGATCGACCGCTGTTTACGGCGGCGCATTTCGCGCGCTTCGTGGGGCATGAGGCGAAAGTGAAGTTGCATGCGCCAATTGAGGGGCGTCGAAACTTCAAAGGGCGGATTGTTGACGTCAAGGATGAAATCATCGTGCTCAATGTGGACGGAGAAACAGTTGAATTTGAAATGGATGCGGTTGAACGCGCGAATTTGGTTCCAACTTGGTAAACTGGGCCAGAGAACGGCTCGGATATGGCGATAGAGGCGGAAGTCGATGAACAAAGAGATTTTGCTGGTTGTTGAAGCGGTTTCGAACGAAAAGGATGTAACTCCTGAAGTCATTTTTCAGGCACTGGAAGCAGCGCTGGCGATGGCGACCAAGAAAAAGCATGGGGCGGACATTGATGTTCGCGTCAGCATCGATCGTAAAACAGGCGATTATCAGACGTTCCGCCGTTGGGAAGTGGTTGAAGATACAGACGAGGGCTTGGAACACCCATATCGTCAGATTCCGTTGAGCGCAGCGCGGGAACAGGATCCCAATGTTGAGGTTGGTGATTATATTGAAGAGCCAATTGAATCGATCGAGTTCGGACGCATCGCCGCACAA
Organism: Gammaproteobacteria bacterium; assembly: GCA_003696665.1. NCBI lineage: Bacteria > Pseudomonadati > Pseudomonadota > Gammaproteobacteria > Gammaproteobacteria bacterium. The sequence goes on from RFGJ01000037.1 coordinate 3,679, forward strand.
ACAGCGAAGCAGGTCATTGTACAAAAAGTGCGCGAAGCCGAGCGCGAGAAGGTTGTAGAGGCCTTTAAAGAGCGAGTGGGCGAGCTGGTCACTGGCGTCGTCAAGCGAGTTGGACGAGACAGTTTGATTATTGATCTTGGCAACAATGCGGAAGCTATTTTGCCGAAGGACGAAATCATTCCGACTGAGTCATTCAGGGCGGGTGATCGGGTGCGCGCTTATCTCAAAGCAGTACGCACCGAAACAAGAGGGCCAAGTTTGCTGGTGAGCCGAACCGCACCGGAAATGCTGATTGAGCTTTTCCGTATTGAGGTACCCGAAATCGGTGAAGGGCTAATTGATGTCATGGGGGCAGCACGCGATCCAGGGTCACGGGCCAAAATCGCGGTCAAGGCGAATGATCGTCGCATTGATCCCGTTGGCGCCTGTGTAGGTATGCGAGGCTCGCGCGTACAAGCAGTCACCAATGAATTGGCAGGTGAACGTATCGATATCGTGCTTTGGGACGAAAACCCAGCCCAATATGTGATCAATGCCATGGCGCCTGCTGAAGTGCAGTCTATTGTGGTCGATGAAGATGCCCATGCCATGGACATCGCTGTTGCAGAAGAAAATCTTGCGCAAGCGATCGGCCGGAATGGCCAGAATATTCGCTTGGCGAGTCAGCTCACGGGATGGCAGCTTAATGTTATGTCTGTCGAGGAGCTTGAAGCCAAACATCAACAAGAAACTGAGCGTTACGTTCGCCAGTTCGTTCAAGACCTGGATGTTGACGAAGAATTGGCCACAGTCCTGGTCGAAGAAGGTTTTACCACACTGGAAGAAGTGGCATACGTGCCTAAGAGCGAACTGTTGGCCATTGAAGGGTTTGACGAAGAAATTGTAGATGAGCTTCGTGAGCGGGCTAAAAATGCCTTATTGACTCGAGCGATAGCCAGCGAGGAGACGCTTGAACAAAGTGAACCGGCGGAAGACTTGTTGAATCTGGAAGGCATGGATCAGCGTTTGGCATTGCTGTTGGCAAGCCGAGGCATTTGCACCCGCGAAGATTTGGCAGAACAATCAGTGGATGACTTGTTGGATATCGATGGTATGACGGAAGCGCGGGCGGCAGAATTGATTATGACAGCGCGTAAACCGTGGTTTGAGGAAGATAATTAATCCGTCTGGGAGCGTGTAAAAATGGCAAGTATCACAGTAAAAGAATTGGCCCAGACTGTTGGGACGCCTGTAGAGACCTTGATGCAGCAGCTTAAAGAAGCTGGCATTGAAGTTTCTTCGGGGGATGATGTCCTGACGAATGAGCAAAAACAAACTCTTTTGGCACATCTGCGCAAGTCGCATGGCGGAGATGCAGAAGCTACACCGCGGCGCATTACCTTAAAGCGCAAAGAAAAAACAACATTGAAGGTCGGGATAGGAAGCAAGAAAACCACGGTCAATGTTGAAGTGCGTAAAAAGCGCACTTTTGTCAAGCGTTCGGCGGCCGAGTTGAAAGCGCAGGCAGAGGCAGAAGCAGAAGCTAAGGTGCAGCCAAGTGATCTCCCAGCAAACGAGACGACTGAAGCGGCGCCGGAGGTCACTGCGGCACAGGCGCAAGGAGGAGAAAGCGGCTCCGCGACTAGCGCGCCAGAAGTCATGGCAGCTGAAGAAAACACAGCGACACAAATGCCTACGGAATCGGCCTCAGGTACCGAGTCCCCTGCTACACCACAACCGCAAGCAGCGCCAGCGGCGAGTGATGCGGATAAGCCTGCTGATGAGCCTGCCGACAATGAGACTGAGTTGTCGCCAGAGGAAATCGCGGCCGCTGAGGCAGCGCGTTTGAAAGCAGAAAAGGCAAGAAAAGATAAGAAAAAAGAAAAAGAAAAGGAAAAAGAAAAGAAAAAGGAACATGAAAGCAAAAAGCATGCTGGCAAAAAGCGGAAGGCGAAAAAGCCACATTGGGACGATGATGAAGAATTTGTTGAAGAACTGATCAACAAGCCAAAGAAAAAATCCAAAAAAGCTGCGCCAAGCGCGCTGCAGCACGGTTTTTCGAAGCCGTCGGCACCAGTGATTCGCGAAGTCACTATTCCAGAAAGCATTACTGTCGGCGAGCTAGCGCAGAAAATGGCGATCAAAGGCGCCGAACTGATCAAGCAGTTAATGAAAATGGGCGTGATGGCGACCATCAATCAACCACTTGATCAAGAGACCGCAGTTTTGGTGACGGAGGAGCTGGGTCACATTCCAAAACCGGTCAACCAAGATGCCATTGAAGAAGATGTTTTGTCTACGGTCGAATCCCAAGAGGGCGAAGCATTGCCAAGGCCGCCCGTGGTCACCATCATGGGGCATGTCGATCACGGAAAAACATCGCTGTTGGACTATATTCGCAACAGCCAAGTGGCCGCTAAGGAGGCAGGTGGCATTACCCAGCACATTGGGGCTTATCATGTGAAAACCGAACATGGTGGTATCACGTTCTTGGACACACCAGGGCACGCAGCGTTTACGGCGATGCGGGCTCGGGGGGCTAATGTCACGGACATCGTTGTATTGATCGTGGCAGCGGATGACGGTGTGATGCCGCAGACCATAGAGGCCATTCAACACGCAAAGGCTGCGAATGTCCCACTGATTGTTGCGGTCAACAAAATCGATAAACCAGAAGCGGATCCCGATCGGGTGAAAAATGAATTGTCACAGCATGATGTGATTCCTGAAGAATGGGGTGGGGACGTTCAGTTTGTGCATGTTTCAGCCAAAACTGGCCAGGGCATTCCGGAATTGCTGGAAGCGATCTCCCTGCAAGCTGAATTGCTAGAGCTGAAGGCCTCGGCCAGTGGTCCAGCGAAAGGCACCATTATTGAAGCCCGATTGGATAAGGGACAAGGACCCGTAGCCAGTGTTCTGGTTCAGTCTGGGACACTGCGCAAAGGTGATATTCTACTTGCCGGCCTACACTTTGGGCGAGTGCGCGCGATGAAAGACGAATATGGTCGCGCAGTGAAAGAAGCCGGTCCATCAATGCCTGTCGAGGTGCTGGGACTTTCGGGGGTACCTGATGCAGGCGATGAGGCCATTGTGGTTCCGGATGAGCGCAAGGCCAGAGAAGTGGCGCAGTTCCGTCAGCAAAAGGCCCGAGAAGCTAAGCTTGCACGTCAGCAAAAGGCGAAACTGGAAAACATGTTTAAGTCCATGGAAGAGGGCGAGGTACATGAGCTGCCTTTGCTGATCAAAGCAGATGTCCAAGGCTCGGTTGAGGCGCTCACCGATGCATTGACTAAATTGTCAACAGATGAAATTCGTGTACGTGTCGTGTCTTCGGGGGTTGGTGCCATTACGGAAACCGATGCGAACCTCGCGGCAGCGTCAAACGCCATTATCATCGGCTTCAATGTTCGGGCTGATGGCGCGGCGCGAAAGGTCATAGAAAACCACGGGCTAGACTTGCGCTATTACAGCGTTATTTATGATGTTGTCGATGAAGTGAAAGCAGCCATGACGGGCATGCTGGCACCAGAATTTAAACAAGAGATCATCGGTCTTGCTGAAGTACGCCAGGTATTCCGAGTACCTAAGCTTGGTGCGGTTGCGGGCTGTATGGTGCTTGAAGGGGTCGTACGGCGCTCGAATCCGATCCGTGTTTTGCGTGATAACGTGGTTATATTTGAGGGTGAACTGGATTCGCTGCGGCGATTCAAAGACGACGTCAACGAAGTTCGCGCAGGCATGGAGTGCGGTATCGGGGTTAAGAACTACAACGACATCAAAGTCGGCGATCAAATAGAAGTGTTTGAAACGGTCGAAGTCAAGCGGAGTCTGTAAGCAAGCCATGAAAGAATACAGCCGGACCGAGCGCCTCGGTGATCAAATTCAGCGAGAGCTGGGCACCTTCATCCAAAGGGAGGTTAAAGATCCCCGCTTGGCGTTTTGTACGATCACCGGCGTGGATGTGACGGCGGATCTACAGTTGGCAACAGTTTATGTCAGTTTTCTCAATGGCGACGATGAACAAACGATAGCGGATGGGCTCAATGCGTTGGGGCGCGCCCGGGGGTTCCTGCGTCGCCATCTTGGTCGGGTCCTTCGTGTGCGCAAGATCCCAGAGCTCCGTTTTAAACACGATCAATCTATTATTCACGGCCAGAAAATGGATGCGCTGATCCGCCGCGCCATTGAGTTGGATAAGCAGCAACACCAACAGGATCCGGACGAGGACTAATTCTGCATGGCACGACGAAAAAGATTTCGCGGGCGTCCGATTGATGGGCTGCTCATATTGGATAAGCCGACCGGCATGACTTCCAATGCCGCGCTACAACGCGTAAAAACTATATTTTTTGCCGCGAAAGCGGGCCATACAGGCAGTCTTGACCCCTTGGCCAGCGGTATGTTGCCTATCTGTTTTGGTGAGGCCACCAAGTTTTCACAGTTTCTGCTGGATGCGGATAAAGGTTACATCGTTGAAGGCAAACTTGGGGAGCGAACGGAAACCGCCGATGCCGATGGCGAAATCATAGAAGTGCGGCCTGTCAAGGTGAGTGAACGCCAACTTCGCAAGTTGCTCCCCGAGTTTAGCGGTGACATTGAACAAGTACCGTCAATGTATTCGGCAATCAAATATCAGGGACAGCCACTTTATAAGTTGGCTAGACAGGGAATTGAAGTAGCGCGTCAACCGCGTCCAGTGACCATTCATCAACTCGAATTGTTGTCGTTTGCGCCGCCCTACTTTTCACTACGGGTTGATTGTTCGAAAGGCACCTATGTGCGAAACCTTGTCGAGGATATTGGTGAGGCGCTTGGTTGCGGCGCGCATGTCACCCAGTTGAGACGCACGTGGGTCGGTCAGTTTGATGAGCGTGATATGGTGACACTGGCGGAGCTCGAAGCGTTGTATGAAGCCAAGGATTTCAAACGTCTGAATGCCTTGATTCGACCTATGGATGAAATTGTCGCGCATTGGCCAGAAATTGAATTGGATGCCGAAATGGCCGAATGGATGTTGCAAGGCCAGCCACTGTTGATCCCGCGGACACCGGTGGACGGTTGGGTCCGTCTTTATGACGAAACGGGCATTTTTCTCGGCGTTGGCGAAATTTTGGATGATGGGCGAGTGGCACCAAAACGCTTGGTCGTCCGGCGATAAGTTTGTAATTGAAAGCAAGATTCTATAGAATGCGCAGCACCCCACTGAAATAGTGATCGGTGGTGGTGTGACCATTGCACAAACGAGAGGAAAATCACTATGGCATTGACAGCTGAAATGAAAGCCAAAATTGTGGCGGAGTATGGTCGTGGTGAGAACGACACGGGCTCACCCGAAGTGCAGATCGCACTATTGACACATCGCATCAAAGATCTGCAACCGCACTTTGAGAAAAACCACAAAGATCATCACTCGCGTCGCGGTTTGCTACGTATGGTTAGCCAGCGCCGCAAATTGCTTGATTATCTCAAGCGCAAAGATGAAAACCGGTATCTTGAGTTGATTCAACGTCTCGGGTTACGTCGATAAGAACGATAAAAAGGGGCCAGCGCCCCTTTTTGTCATTTTGAAGGTTGTACAATTGCACCACTGTACCAACAGTGCTAAAAATGATGGGCGCAAGTATTGGATAGTGAGTTCAACAAAATTTAGGAAAAGAGAAGCGTGAAACCAGTAACGAAACAATTTGAATTTGGTGGTAGAAAAGTCATCCTAGAAAGCGGCCGTATTGCGCGTCAGGCGACAGGGGCCGTGTTGATCAATATGGACGATACGGTGGTCTTAGTCACTGTCGTCGGTAAAAAAGAGGCCAATCCAGCCCAGGATTTTTTCCCATTAACCGTCAATTATCAGGAGAAAACCTACGCGGCGGGCCGCATTCCTGGCGGTTTTAATAAGCGCGAAGGACGACCTTCGGAACATGAAACACTGGTCAGTCGGTTGATTGACCGCCCGATACGGCCTCTGTTTCCAGAGGGCTTCATGAATGAAGTTCAGATCATCGCGACAGTGATGTCGCTTAATCCCGAAGTCCAAGCTGATATTGTGGCAATGCTTGGGGCGTCAGCGGCACTGGCGGTATCAGGCATTCCATTCAATGGTCCGATTGGTGCTGCACGGGTAGGTTATATTGATAATCAATATGTTTTGAACCCCTCACCACGTCGTTTGGACGAGTCCGATCTCGATCTGGTTGTGGCTGGCACAGAGAGCGCTGTACTGATGGTCGAGTCACAAGCCAATGAGCTGTCCGAAGAGCAAATGCTTGGGGCAGTCATGTTTGGTCATGAGCAGATGCAAATTGCCATCCAGGCCATCAAGGAGTTTGCCGCAGAAGTGGGCAAGCCACGCTGGGATTGGCAGCCGCCGGAAATAGACGAAACCTTGGTGAAGGGTGTTGAAGCTGAAGCGCGAGAGGCGCTGGAAGAGGCTTATCAAATTGTGGATAAATTGGAGCGCCGAGATCGCGTTGCGGCCATTCGAGATGAAGTTGTGGCAAAGCTGGCTGGTGAGGACGAAGACAAAGCACGGCTCGTCGGCAAAATTTTCCATGACCTGGAAGCACGAGTTGTGCGTGAACGAATTACGAGTGGTGCGAAGCGAATCGATGGCCGTGAGCACGACATGATTCGTGCACTTGACGTTCAGGTTGGCATTCTCCCGCGCACCCATGGCTCAGCACTGTTCACCCGAGGTGAGACACAAGCGATTGTGACCGCAACCTTGGGCACCGCGCGAGACGCACAGTTTGTCGATGCGTTGACTGGTGAGTATCAAGATAATTTCATGTTGCACTATAATTTCCCGCCCTACTGTGTGGGGGAAACTGGTTTTATGGGGAGCCCCAAACGGCGTGAAATTGGTCACGGCTGGTTAGCGCGTCGCGCGATTACGGCTGTGTTGCCTGACACCGGTGAATTTGACTACACCATTCGCGTTGTTTCTGAAGTGACGGAATCGAATGGCTCAAGCTCAATGGCCACGGTGTGCGGAACGTCATTGGCCCTGATGGATGCGGGCGTGCCCGTCAAGGCGCCGGTCGCAGGTATTGCCATGGGATTGGTCAAGGAAGGCGATCGCTTTGTGGTGCTGTCGGACATTTTGGGCGACGAAGATCACCTTGGCGATATGGATTTCAAAGTGGCCGGTACTGAAAAAGGCGTGACTGCTCTGCAAATGGATATCAAGATTGATGGCATTACCCAGGCCATCATGGAGCAGGCGTTGGCACAGGCTAAGGCTGGCCGCTTACACATATTGAGTGTAATGAACCAGGCGATCCGCGCGCCGCGTTCTGAAGTATCGCGACACGCCCCCCGCATATTGACGATAAAAATCGACCCCGAAAAAATTCGCGATGTGATCGGGAAGGGTGGAGTGACGATCCGCGCCATTACCGAAGAAACGGGGGCCAGCATCGACATTGATGATGATGGCACCATCAAAGTGGCTGCTGTCGATGCCTCGGCGGCGGAAGCGGCGGTCAAACGAATTGAGGAAATCACGCGAGAAATTGAGGCAGGGCAGGTACTGGAAGGTAAAGTGACGCGTCTGGCGGACTTTGGTGCGTTTGTTCAGGTTGCGCCAGGCAAAGATGGTCTTGTGCACATTTCTCAGATTGCCCATGAACGGGTGAATAAAGTGAGCGATTACCTCAAGGAAGGACAGATCGTAAAGGTCAAGGTGCTTGAAGTTGACCGCCAAGGAAGAATCCGGTTGAGCATCAAGGAACTGTTGGATGCCCCTAATCTGGAGAAAACGGACGGCCACTAGGCCGTCCAGTACTCGATTCTACCGTCGATCAAGTGCGCCATGGCAATTCGTCTGGGCGCTGGCGGTATGGCTGACGGCGTGTCAAAGCGCAGTTTCCCAACCTCCTGATCCCATCCTGACGCCCGAACAAGTGCGTCAGGATTTGCTTTTTCTGCAAGACATTTTAGATACGGCACATGTGGCGCCTTGGCTCCATGCAGATAAAAAAATTTTTGTTCGCAAACGGCAGAGGCTGGAGAATCAAATTTTCTGGCCGCTGACGGTGTCAGACTTCTACGCATCCGTCGCACCCCTTGTGGCGACATTAAATGATCCACATACCCGGTTGCTTCCGCCGTCTCCACCGAATGGCGTACGTTTATTTCCACTTGCCTTGGCGCTTGAACGTGGAGGACGAGCCTTGGTGGCGTCAGATGCGACGGCCGTTCCGCGTGTTCCAATTGGTGCTGAAGTCATTGCGATCAATGATGTGCCCATCTCCGTCATCCTAACGAAGCTTGGCCGGTACGTCGCCGCAGAAACCGAGTCGGGGCGTCGGCGCCGTCTGCAGAAAGCGCTTCCCCTGCTGTTGCATCAGGTGATGCAGCTGCGGACTCCGTTCAAGGTGACTTGGCGGTTAGGTTATGCGAAGCAGCAAATCGCCGTGGATGGTGTGTCTTATGAAGACTTTATGCATCAACGATGGCAACGCAAGGCGTGGCAGACATTTACTTTGGCACCGAATGTCTATGTGCTCAAGGGAACGCATTTTGACATGCCACCAGAGGCCTTTCGCAAATATTGTGACACCTTTTTCCGTAAGGTCATCAAGACGCCCAATGCCCGTGTCATCCTTGACTTACGGGACAATTCAGGTGGCCTGACGGAAAATGTGCTGACACTGCTGACCTGGCTCGTCCCGAGCAAACAGATGGCGCTGCCGCCCTTGGAGATCCGGATTAGCGACGTGTTCTCAAAGTGGTACGAGGCGAAATTGGATGCGATCAAAACAGAAAAATACGGAGATTATTTGGCTTGGTTACCTTGGCAGTTCTTGGATGGGTGGCGTTGGCGCCTGTTGCTATCAGATGAACAGCAGTATGTCCGCTACAATTGGAAGCTCCCGCAAGTGGCGCACCCTCGCTACCGGGGACCACTTGTGCTGATCGCCAATGGTGGATGCTTTTCTGGCTGTGTGACATTGCTCGATCAATTGGTACGTTTACGTGGCTCCCCATTGGTGGGTGAGGCACCAGGTGAGCTTGCTGGCGGGCAGCGCGCGTTACCCATCATACGCGTTTTGCCAAACAGCCGCCTGCGGATTGAATTTCCGGCCGCACGGTTGGCCGCGGACAAACCCCTCTACAGTCTTGGCCCGACCAATCCTGTGATGACCACGGGTGCGGATCTTGCCGACGGGCTCGACCCGTACTATGAAACAGCGCTTCGTTTGTTGGCCACCAAAGTACATCAGTTTGCAGATTTGCCATAAGCTTTGTCGACAGACTATAGTTGCTTATATTGTTGTCTTGGCTTGATTGCGACAATGACTAATCCCGAAATGCGAAAATGGATCTACCATCGCGCCAAGGAAATGTTGGACGAATTGAATGAGTTGCCATTTTCGGACGATGTGGATGACAAAAAACTTGCCATCATTCGGCGTGGACTGCGTGATGCTTCAATGGAACTATTTCGTCGCGCTGCAGAGCGTACGGTGAAGGAGCTGGAAGATGGTGTGCATCTGGAACTGATTCGGGAGAAGAAAAAGCTCGATGATATTCTCAAAGAAGATGATTAAATTTTGACCAGCCGACTGTGTTTTTGAAAAAGGGGGTGCTAAAATAGCGCCCCTTTTTAGTGCGCGGTGATTGGGAAATGGGCAAAAAGTTATACATCAAGACTTGGGGCTGCCAAATGAATGAATATGATTCGTCCCGGATGGCGGATCTGTTGGCGCGTACCCATGCACTTGAAGTGACGGATGACCCGGAACAAGCGGACGTGTTGTTACTTAACACCTGCTCTATACGAGAAAAAGCGCAGGAAAAGGTGTTTTCCCAGTTGGGGCAGTGGCGCACATTAAAAGATAAAAAGCCTGATTTGGTCATCGGTGTCGGGGGTTGTGTCGCCAGTCAGGAGGGCGAGGCCATTCGCAAGCGGGCCCCCTATGTTGATTTGGTTTTTGGCCCACAAACATTGCATCGTTTGCCTGAAATGATTAACCAGCGGGTCAAGGAAAAGCGCCCGGTCATTGATGTGTCATTCCCGGAGATCGAAAAATTCGACCGCTTGCCTGAACCCCGAGCCGAGGGGCCGACCGCGTACGTATCGGTGATGGAAGGCTGTTCAAAGTACTGTACTTTCTGCGTTGTGCCATATACGCGAGGCGAGGAAGTCTCCCGTCCAGTGGACGATGTGCTGGCAGAAGTGGTGCAGTTGGCAGAGCAAGGCGTGCGAGAAGTGAATTTGTTGGGGCAAAACGTCAATGCCTATCGGGGAAGGACACATGACGGGCGTGAAGCGGACTTGGCCGAGCTGATCACCTTGGTGGCCGCGGTTGACGGCATCGACCGTATACGGTTTACCACCTCGCATCCGGTTGAATTCAGCGACAGTTTGATCGATGTGTACGCTGAAGTCCCCGAATTGGTGAGCCACCTTCATTTGCCTATCCAATCCGGGTCCGATCGAATCCTCGCTCTCATGAAAAGAGGCCATACGGTCTTAGAATACAAATCCAAAATTCGTCGCTTACGTAAAATTCGCCCGGATCTCTCGCTTTCCAGTGATTTTATCGTGGGCTTTCCGGGCGAGACGGATGCCGACTTTGAGGCCACCATGAACCTAATCCAGGAAATGAATTACGACGTGTCCTTCAGTTTTATCTATTCGCCGCGACCGGGAACGCCAGCGGCAGAAATGCCGGACAACGTTCCAATGGAAGTCAAAAAGGAACGGTTAGCCATCCTGCAGAATCGGTTGAATCAGCAAGCGATGGCGATTTCGCGTCGTATGGTGGGAACGACCCAGCGCATTTTGGTCGAGGGGCCGTCCAAAAAAGATCCCATGCAATTGCGTGGCCGAACGGAAAACAATCGGATCGTGAACTTTACAGGATCCCCTGAACTCATTGGTGAGTTCGTCGACGTGGTCATTACAGAGGCCCTTCCCCATTCCATGCGTGGACGCTTGGCATCAGTGGATTAACGGCGTACGATAACATGGTTGAGTGACGAACGAGGACGACGTTGAACGAATTGCATTGCGTGGATTTTTACCTCTGTCCCGAGGACAACGAGCGACTGTCGTCGCTCTGCGGTCAACTTGACCAGCACCTGCGCCAAATCGAGCGACGCATGGGTGTTGAGATCAACAATCGAGGTCATCAGTTTCGAATTATTGGAGAGGCTGCCATTATTAGCAGCGCACGAAGACTCTTAGAAGACTTATATGCAGATACGGCGAAAGCGCCGTTGACGGCTGAACAGGTTCACCTAGCCATCCAAACCTCATTAGCGGCCCTTGATCAGGGCGAGCGGATAACTGATGGTCAGGCGTCGAGCGTTACCATCCGAACCCGTCGTGGCATCATCAAGCCTCGTGGCGAGCACCAACAGCAATATGTTGAGAATATTCGCCGTCATGACATTTGTTTTGGTATTGGCCCCGCCGGAACGGGAAAGACGTATTTGGCGGTGGCGTCTGCCGTCGATGCTCTGGAACGTCAGGAAGTGCGACGCATCATTTTGACGCGACCTGCGGTTGAGGCAGGCGAACGCCTTGGTTTCTTGCCAGGCGATCTTGCCCAGAAGGTCGATCCTTATTTGCGTCCGTTGTATGATGCCTTGTACGAAATGCTCGGCTTCGAGAAGGTCGCGCGTCTGCAAGAGCGTAATGTCATCGAAGTGGCACCGCTGGCATATATGCGTGGACGGACATTGAACGACGCATTTATCATCCTCGACGAGAGTCAGAATACGACCCGCGAGCAGATGAAAATGTTTCTGACGCGTATCGGCTTCAACTCGCGGGCGGTGATCACCGGCGACATCACGCAAACGGATCTGCCGCGAGGTGTCGATTCTGGCTTACGTCATGCAATTGAAGTCTTGCAGGGCGTCAAAGGTATTGCGTTTACTTTTTTCCAGGCGAAGGATGTCGTGCGGCACGACGTGGTACAGCGTGTTGTCGAGGCCTATGACCGACACGAGCAGCTGGACGTTGTCCAAAAACGTTTCCGAGGACAGGGAGGCAGATGATGCCCGTCGAAGTGACGGTTGACAACGTATCAAGCCAGAAGAATTGTCCAGCAGAAAAATACTTTCAAGAATGGGTTGAGACGGCCCTGACGGTCGCCGGTGCAGCTGTGGACAACAGTGCCATTGATATCCGAGTGGTGGATGAGGCTGAAATACAAGCCTTGAACGCACGTTATCGACAAAAAGATGCGCCGACCAATGTGCTTTCGTTCCCATTTGAGCCACCAGCCGATGTTCCGAACAATTTTCTAGGCGATGTGATTATTTGTGCCGCAGTGGTAGAACGTGAAGCAAAGGCGCAAGGCAAAACGCTCGATTTCCACTGGGCGCATATGGTTGTACACGCCACCTTGCATCTGCTTGGTTTTGACCATCAGACAGAGGCGCAAGCTGAGCAAATGGAAGCCTTGGAATGTGTGATTCTGAACCGTTTGGGTTTTCCGGATCCCTATCGTTGGCCAATAGAGGAACACGAAACCGATGACTGACGATGAGCCGCAAGCAACTGTTTCACGCTGGCGCAGTTTTCTCGCGCGATTGTTATCTCCGGCGGTACGCGACAAAAGAGACATTCTGCGCCTTCTCAAACAGGCGCAGCAAGATGGATTAATCAAAGCCGATGCGCTCGGCATGTTACAGGGCGTTCTGGCGGTTTCAGAGATGCAAGTCCGCGATGTCATGGTGCCACGCCCACGCATGGTGATTATTGAACGAGACGCGCCGGTGGAGGAAGTCTTGGCGCAGGTTACGTCGTCTGCCCATTCGCGATTTCCGGTGGTGGGAGACAACAGAGACGACATCGTTGGTGTGTTGCTCGCCAAAGATCTTCTTCACCAATTGACGCTCTTGGTCAGGCAAGGAAAGGATTGGAGACGTTTGAATATTCGCGAATGCTTGCGACCGGCCACCATTGTCCCGGAAAGCAAGCGACTAGACACTTTGCTCAAGGAGTTCCGCTTGCGTCGAAACCATATGGCGATCGTTGTTGACGAATATGGCTCGGTCTCTGGCCTTGTGACCATCGAGGATGTCCTAGAGCAGATCGTCGGAGAAATTGAAGATGAAACGGACGTTGGCGAGTCAGAAGAATTTATTCAAAAGCTCCAGCCTAACGTCTTTCATGTCAACGGGCTGACCGATATTGAGGAATTCAACGAATATTTTAAGGCCAGCTTGTCCGATGATGAAGTGGACACGGTCGGTGGGTTAGTGATACAGGCCTTTGGTCACATGCCTTCACCCGGTGAGCAGGTGGAACTCAATGGATTTCGTTTTACCGTCATGAAGGCCGATCAGCGACGTGTTCACCAGTTGAAAGTGGAACCATTGACCACAAGCCCATCAGACGAGGTCTTGGACGACTGACCCATGCCACGTCTTGATGACACACGCGGACAAATCGCATTGGCATTCGCTGCTATTGTCGCTGGAATCTTGTATCCGCTCGGCTTTGCCCCTATCGGTTGGTGGCCGCTCACGCTGTTGTCTTTGGCCATTTTCATTGGCATCACCCGGTGGAGTGTGCGACCGGTTTTGACTGGCTTTCTGTTCGGACTGGGCCTTTTTGGTGCCGGTGCCAGTTGGGTTTACGTCAGCATCCACGACTTTGGTCATGCCGCATGGCCGATTGCGGGTATGTTAACGGCATTATTTGTTATCTACTTGGCGCTGTATCCCGCCTTATCTGTCTTTTTCTTCCGACGCCTTGAACATTGGATTCCAGTGCATGACAAACCGCTCATGTGGGCGCTTATCTGGTGCTTGCTGGAAGCCGTTCGCAGTGAATTGTTTGGGGGCTTTGGGTGGCTTCGGGCGGGCTATAGCTTGACGACCCAGCCTTGGGGGGCTTGGGCCCCTGTGATTGGCGAAGCCGGCATACTATTCTTCGTCGTGCTGAGTGCAGCTCTCGTGGGCTTGAACTCGAAGTCGAGAACAAGCTGGCTGCTGGTGGCAATGTTTTGGATTGCCGGCCCAGTGTTAGATCGCCTCCGTTGGTCAGCGCC
>RFGJ01000038.1 GCA_003696665.1 Gammaproteobacteria bacterium
CGCCGTTAGCACCCCGAAAACACACACTTGTGCGACGCCTTTCAGGGGGATGGCGTCGTACAAGATGAATTGTGCGACGGATTTAACATCGTCACAAGAACCTTCCTGGGGTACAATTGACGAGCATTGGGTTATATAAAACACTGCATGGGTCACAACATGGCAAAATTCTATCCAGAACGATTTCCTCAGTGGGCAGCCGACGACCCGAAACGCTCGGCAGAGAGAAAAATTTTTGATTCGCTAGTCTCGCTGGGAGACGCCTTCACCGTGTTTTATAGCGTCAGTTGGCAGGTGCATGACAGACACGGCGCGAGAGATGGGGAAGCCGATTTCATTGTTGCTCATCCCGACTTGGGTGTTTTGATTATTGAAGTCAAGGGAGGAAGAATACGCTATGACGCCACTTCACAGCAGTGGTTCAGTATAGACCGTTACGAGGTTGAACATCCTATCAAGGATCCCGTCCAACAGGCTCGCAATAGCAAAGGCGCCTTGCTAACGAAACTCAAAGAACTGCCATCCTGGGATAATCGCTTTCTGACCGTTGCCTATCTTATTGCCTTCCCGGATGTGGTGGTGGATGCCAGATATTTACGGCCTGACTTGCCTTACACACTCATTGTGGATGTTACTGATTTGCCCAACATACCAGAGAAAATCGAACGCGCATTTGAGTGGTTTCATGGTCAAGATGGGCGACGGGGTGCATTAGGAATTCAGCGCCTGCGAGCAATGGAACAGATGTTGGCGCAGTCGTTCACCTTACACACTCCTATGGGGGTAGAACTGGAATACGACGAACAGCGCATCATCACGCTAACTGAAAACCAATTGCATTTGCTGCACTTCATCCAGGCCCAGCGACGCGCGCTCATCGAGGGATGCGCAGGCTCAGGCAAAACCATGCTTGCTCTGGAAAAAGCACGCCAGTTAGCGGAACAAGGTTTTGAGACACTTCTACTGTGTTTCAACGTCCCCCTGGCTAAATACCTGCAGCAACGCATTTCAGGCAACGTAGACGTCTGGCATTTTCACGGCTTGTGCAAACACATGGCAAGGGAAGCCGGCATTGGCTTCAGAGTATCCAAAAACGAGAGAGAATACTACGACATTGTTTTGCCAGAGATGTTGATGGATGCTATTGACGAATTGGGGCCACAGTACGATGCTATCATCGTGGACGAAGGACAAGATTTTCGCGATGATTGGTGGGAAACACTGTTGTTCTTGTTGCGTGACCACGAGAAAGGCATTTTTTACGTTTTCTATGACAGCAACCAGAACATCTATCATCGCAAGGGTACTCTGCAAAAACTGATTGGCAGCGAACCATTTCTGCTCTACGAAAACTGCCGTAACACACATGCCATCCACAAAATGGTGAAGAGACTCTAT
This sequence comes from Gammaproteobacteria bacterium, assembly GCA_003696665.1. Lineage (NCBI taxonomy): Bacteria > Pseudomonadati > Pseudomonadota > Gammaproteobacteria > Gammaproteobacteria bacterium. The sequence goes on from RFGJ01000038.1 coordinate 1,399, forward strand.
CACACCCCAAATGCTCTTATCTGCCGTGGGCCAGCAGGGAGACCTCCTGAAATCTTCTATTTCTCCACACCGCGCGAACAAGAAACCATAGTAAGGAAAGTCTTACACCGGTTGACCTATATTGAGAAAGTTGAAGCCCAGCATATCACACTGTTGACTACGCGTTCACCAGGAAAAACGCCCTTTTCCCCAAACCGTAAATTGGGCAATTATGTCCTGGTGGAACACGAGAACCATCATTGGCGGCCTACGGATATTCGCGTCAGCAGCGTACACCGTTTTAAGGGGTTGGAAAGCCGGGTGGTCATCCTGACAGGGTTGGAAGATAACGACCCACAGTGGCTTGAGCCGCTACTCTACGTGGCTTGTTCACGCGCTCGCACGCATTTAATCGTCATTGCACATCAGCGTTCTCACGCTTACATCAAAAGCATTTTCCATTCGAAGTAGAGGTACCCATGAAGTATTCTGACCTGATTCAATTTGAACCGGTCGAAAGTGTGGTCAAAGTGCGCCAGGCAGACGACCGTCAAGTGGCCGAACGCCTGGTACGTACCTACATCATCTCGGACCGCATGGCCGATGTGATTTTGCACCGCATTCTGCCAACCTTGAGTCTGGACCGCGGTGAGGAAACCGGTGGATTGTTCGTAGTAGGCAACTACGGAACCGGCAAATCCCACCTCATGTCCCTGCTCTCCGCCGTTGCTGAGCATACCGACCTTGTCCCGCAGGTTACACATCCCGCTGTTGCTACCGGGTTGAAAGAAATTGCCGGAAAGTTTCAGGTCATCCGTCAAGAATTCGGCAGTTCCACTATGCCATTACGCGATATCGTGTTGGGGTACCTGCAGGACGGACTGCATGACTTGGGGGTACCGGTAGATTTTCCTCCGATGGACCAGTCACCCAATACCAAGGATTTGCTGGCTGCGACAATGGATGCTTTCCGGCAGAAGTATCCCGACCAGGGGTTATTGGTCGTCATTGACGAATTGCTAGAATACTTGATGGGGCGCAACGAACGCGAGTTAATTCTGGATTTGGCCTTCCTGCGGGAGATAGGAGAAACCTGTTCGACCTCCGATTTGCGCTTTATAGCCGGAATTCAGGAATCGTTGTTCGACAGCCCCCGGTTCCAGTTCGCTGCCGACTCCATCCGTCGGGTGCGCGACCGTTACCAGCAAGTGCGTATCGTGCGAGAGGATGTGGCATTTGTAGTCGCCAACCGGCTGCTAAACAAAACAGAAACGCAGCGCAAGCACATTCGCGCCTACCTGGAGAGATTTGCCCCCTTGTACGAACTGATGGCCGAGCGCATGGATGAGTTCGTGGCTTTGTTCCCCATCCACCCGGCATACCTGGAAATGTTCGAGCGCGTCACCGTCATTGAGAAACGGCAGGCGCTTAAGGCCATCAGCCAGGAGATGCGACAAATTCTCGATAACGAAGTACCTGAACAATATCCAGGGTTGATTTCCTTCGATGCTTTTTGGCTATTGATACAGGAAGACCCATCCTACCGCACTCAGCCGGAAATCCGGGAAGTGCAGCAAAGAAGTGATGTGTTAGAAGAGCGTATTCGAAACGCCATGAAACCCATTTACGCATCTACCGCTTTGCGCATTATCCACGCCCTTGCATTACACCGTCTGACTACGGAAGACCTGCGTGTACCCATTGGCCTGACTCCGAAAGAACTGCGTGACAGGCTATGTCTGTACCTCCCCATCCCCGAAGCAGACGCTATATTCCTGTTGACGAGCGTGGAAACCGTCTTACAGGAGATTTCCCGGGTGGTCAATGGCCAGTTTATCTCCCACAACCCGCAAAATGACCAATACTACCTGGACCTGGACAAAGACGTGGATTTTGACGCGCTCATCGCTCAACGCGCTGCAGTTTTAGATGAAGACACTCTCGACCGCTACTATTTCGATGCTTTACGACGCATTTTGGAATTAAGCGAGAGCACCTACCGCACCGGTTTCCGCATTTGGCAGAC
>RFGJ01000039.1 GCA_003696665.1 Gammaproteobacteria bacterium
CCATACAATCGCGGGATATGCGCCCACAAATCCGTTCCTCCCTCTTTTTAGATTTTCTTTTGTGCGAAGGAGCAAGCAATGCCCAGACAACATTCTCCGCTCAGTCAGATGCTTTATGAAATTCGCGGTGTGGCGATGAAAGTCCAAAACCAAATGGGTACTGCCCACCAGGAGGCTGTTTACCACCGTTTATTTGTTGCCGCCTTGCAAAAAGCAGGGTTCAGGGTGGAATCCCAACCTCGGCTTGACATCCAAGACGCCCACCACAATGTGGTCAAACACTACTATCCAGATTTGCGAGTGACACATCGTAACCTTCAGGTGCTGGTGGAAATCAAAGCCAGTCCCGGAGGGCTGCAACCTTCTCACATGCGCCAGGCACGCGCCTATCTTTCAGTGGACCGCAAGAGTCGCAGCGCCCTTTTGATAAATTTCGCTCGCAAGCCGCTGGAACACAAAACTCTTTTTCGTAAGGACATCTGATATGCGACAACGTCCCAAGTATCGTCCTGTACCTGCCTTTGTGCGTACTCTGAGCACATCCCTACCTATCGACATCACCCCCGTCCTGGCCGCTTTGGAGAATGACGCTGACCCTGTTGTGGCCGCTGCCCTTTTAGGCAGGCTGCTGCGCGACGCGTATACATCCCAGCAACAAACTATCGCAAACTTGCACAACCGGTTGGCATTCTGGCAACAGCATGCCATGAATTATCGTCACAGTTGGGAAGCCTGCATGGCCGAGCCGCTGAGGGAACATTTTCGTCAGGCACAAGACGAAATTACCGCGTTGCAACAACGCCTTTCTGAGGCAGACAAACAGGTGAAACAACTTTCTCTGCGTTGCACCTTTTTGGAAAATGAGAAGACGCGCCTGGAAAATCTACTGGAAGAGCACCAGCGCATCGTTGCCCGCCAGCAAGTCCGTCTGCTGGAACTGGACGACGATGCTGTCTAGCCGGGTGCGCCCAAAATAAAACCCCCTCACTATACGGATGGTCGCCTTTTTGGGCGCACCCAAGAGCAATGCTTATGACAACCCTACGAGAAAAACTCACAGAGACCTTCCCATCTGAAGAATCCTATTTACCCATCTTAAACACGTTGAAGGTTGTTGGAGTAGCCGAAAACCCACAACTTCAGCAAGCCAGTGGAATGCCCCGCGACAAACTGCGACGTACAATGCAAAAGTTGGAGGCTCTGGGCGCGGTGCACATGTTGCGCCAGGATATTCGCCGTCGTACAGGTCGGGGACGCAGTCCGCGGGTGTGGCGGTTGGAGAAAGCCGGAGCCGCTTTGTTGAATACCCGCCCCAGCAAACTGGAGGACGAGCGCGCCATCACACATGCTCTGGGAATGCTGGATGTCCATCTGCGCGCCGTACGGGATGGCCTGGAAACCATCACCGACAAGCCCATGAACTTCACAGGCGGAGTTATCCGTCCGGATTTGCGCGTTACCCTGCCCGATGGGACCCAGGCACTCTTTGAAATCGAGCAGGACGCCACCCCGCGCCTGTTGCGACGTATCACTACCAGTCTGCGCCACAAACAACGATTCTTCGCTACCCGGAGTACCGAAAATATCTCTTCGATAGTACGGATGGTCGTTGCCCTCCCTGCCGGTACTGCTTTCGAACGCACACTGAACGTCTGGCATCAGGCCCTCGATGTGCTGCGCAGCGAGGTAGCAGAAAATGAACTGGCCTTTCAGTTGGCTGCCATACCACTCCCCGCCTTTCTTGACCAACCCGACTGGGACGAACCGCCAACTGATAGCCATTGGGTCTGGTTGACGAGTAGCCAGACGCGTACTACGGGCGGATTGCAACGTTTTCTCAGCCAGGTGCCGCACAGCAATCCCCTGCACGACCGCCTGATACTGGCCGCTTTGCTTCAGGAATTGCATCTTGACTCTGCACTGGCGCGCAAATCTCAACGTTACCCCAAACCCGACCCCGCTTTTTTCCAGACCATACAGGTCATTTATGCCGCTTCGCATGCCGAAGGGCTCTCCCCACTGGCACAGGCAACTTATCCCTGGGCTTCCCTCTTTTTGTTGCGCCACTATCTGCACCTGCACCCGGTTCTCAGAACGCAGATTGAGCGTCGGTTGCGCGCCAGCGCTACCACCATGCGCTGGAACACCACCGTTATCCTGCACCGTATGCAGGGCATCGTAGACCTTTTCCTGGCGTATCACGGCTGGCGCAGTGACGGGCCGCTACTCGTTTTTGCCGAGACGCCACCCTGGAATCAGGAGGCAGCGCGCACATTCCGTATAACGGCGCGCATTCGTCACCGCGAGATATTGGTCGCATCCGGTGACAATATCCTTCCACGCGTTGCAGATGTCAGAACAGCCGAGCACGCCCTGGCCTGGGTTTTGACCGCGCTCTTCCGCTACGCACCTGACCTGGGGTTCAAGGCTCCTCCTTTCTGGTGATGCGGCTCTCCATGAAGCACCAATCTTCGACAAACTTACTTCTTGAAAGGAATTCCCATGGACGCTGATTTTTTGGATTTCAAACAGTACCTGCAAGAGCAGGACAAATCCCCCCTGACGGTCAAAGGCTATCTTGCCGATTTGCACATCTTCACCCGTTGGTTTGAGCAAACCAATGGGAAGGCTTTCTCCCTGACCGATTGGACATCCGCCGATGTACGCGCCTATCGCCAGCACATGCTTGACCAGAATATGAAACCCCAAACCATCAACCGCCGTCTGGCGGCACTGGCTTCGTTCGGGAATTGGGCTTTTCTCACTGGTCGGGCAAGAGCCAATCCTGCCCTGCGCATCCACGGCATAGCCCAATCACCGCTTGCTCCCAAGTGGTTGGAACGTCGGGAAAGGGCAGCCCTGCTTCGGGCCGTGGAACAGGATGTAGAGTATGCCCGCCGACACTACCCTCGTTTATGGGTCATCCGGCTGCGAGACGCAACCATGGTAATTACACTGCTGAACACCGGCTTGCGGGTTGGGGAATTATGTGCTTTACAGGTCACCGATGTGCACGTAGGGGAGCGCAAAGGTGTCTTGACCGTACGCTCTGGAAAAGGCAGCAAGCATCGCATCGTACCGCTTAACATTGAAGCGCGGCGCGCTATCGGTGAATGGCTTTTGTATCGTCCTCAGGTGGACACCCTGGCGTTGTTCACCGGGCAGCGCAACGAAGCAGTGCGTTCGCGCTCGATTCAGCATGCCGTAACACGCCTGGGCCAGGCTGCCGGGTTGCAAGGAGTTACGCCTCACACCTTGCGGCATACCTTTGCCAAGTCACTGGTTGATTCAGGGGTCTCTTTGGAGAAAGTAGCCGCCCTGCTGGGACACAGTGACCTCAACACGACGCGTATTTACGTTACGCCAGGAAAACGCGACCTGGAAAACGCGGTAGCCAAAATTGTCTGACGCTAATTTCTGTTGACTAATGCGTTTATCTCCCTGTATTTTCTTCAGGAGAGGAAATTTTTCAATGACCACCCTTCAACCTCCCGTGACCAATACGATTCTACCTCCCCATAGCATCGACGACGAACGAGCGCTCCTGGGGGCAATCCTTATTTCCCCCGATGTCTTCGATGAGGTCGCAGGCATTGTCTCCGACGATGATTTCTATGTGGAACGCCACCGCTGGATATGGGAAGCCTTTCGGCAACTGCGCGAGCGGGATATGGATATAGACGTTACTACTGTTTCTGGGGTGCTTGGGGAACGTCTGGAAAGTGCAGGCGGGGGAGCCTATCTGGTGCGGCTTCTGTCCTGGCCGCCGTCTTCTCTCCACGCGTTGTCATACGCCAGGCGCGTTGCTGAACTTTCCGCTCGACGTTCTATGTTGCGAGGGGCATCTGAGATTGCCAGGCAAGCCCATGATGAGAAAATCCCTTTTGATGATGTGTTGGCGAGCGCCGAACGGTATATTTTCGACATAGCCCAAAAAGCCATCGGGGGTGGGGATTTTCAGTCCGCTAAATTATTGGTTTCCTCCCTGATGTCCCGGCTGGAAAGTGGGGAACCGCCTCCCGGCGTAAGTACCGGCTTGCCTGCCCTGGATGATATTTTTCGCATGAGACCGGGAGATTTCATCGTTCTTGCAGGACGCCCAGGAAACGGGAAAACATCCCTGCTCATGCAAATTGCCTGCCATGCCGCCATACAGAAACGCATTCCCGTAGCAGTGTTCAGCCTGGAGATGCCCGCAGAGAGTATTATGGAGCGTCTGGTATCCCACGTTACAGGCATTCCTTTTGACCGTATGCAGAACAACAGCCTTTCTCCACATGAGTGGACCTTGTTTGCCGATGTTACCGGAACACTGGCGGAGAGTCTGCTGTTTGTCAACGACACCCCCTACATAACCCCTGTTCAAATACGAAGTCAGTGTATGCGTCTGGCGTCTACCCATGGCTTGGGGCTAGTGGTCATAGATTACCTGCAACTGGTAGGGGGCAGCGGACGATACAAAACCAGAGTGGAGGAGGTTACCGAAATATCGCGAGCCATGAAAACATTGGCACGAGAACTTGGCGTTCCGGTGCTGGTTGCAGCCCAACTGTCTCGAGCCGTGGAGCAGCGTCAGGACAAACGTCCTATGCTCTCAGATTTGCGCTCAAGCGGCTCTATCGAGCAGGATGCAGATATCGTCATCTTCGTTTACCCCAGAGGGGAAGACAAAGCCGCAAAATTTCTATCCGTAGAGAAGCACCGCAATGGGCCTACGGGCACAGCAGAAATGCTGTTTTCTGGAGCCACATTCCGTTTTTCTGGTTACGAGGAGTAGAAGCATGGATACCCAAGTCATTCAATTTAACCATACCCAATCCATATCTTGGAACGGTGAACGATGGAGCGAGACAGTAGATGTGCAAGTGATACTGACAAGTGCCGCGCTGAGCACCGCTTGGCTAAGAGAACATTTCACTGGTAGAAATGGAGGAACGGTGGATTTCACCGTGCTGATATCCATCATCATGCACTCCCGGCCTCTAAGAGGGGATGACCTGGTATTGTTTGAAAAACTGGGTCTCGCTACCTCGGCAGACGAAGGTCGCCTGTACGCCCGCATATCTGATGTTGGACTGGCAGATGAACTCGGCATCCACCGGAAAACGATAGCGGCCAGTGCCCGACGGCTGGCCGCAGCAGGCTTTATTGCCGTGTTGGACTTACCCGACGGCTTCCGGGATTCGCGAGGACGCTTTTCTGGCAATAAGGCCTATCTCGTATCAGGTGATATGGCACGCTATCTGCCGAAAATCGTTACGAGTGACGATGATGCTGCCCTGGCTCACCGTGACACTCCAGTGACCACGGTGGCTCCCAACCGTGGCAGTTTAACTGCCACGGCAGACCCGAAAAACGCTTCCACCGTGGCAGTTGAAGTGCCGTACCGTGGCAGTTCAACTGCCACAAATATTAATGATGAGGAAGATGAGGAGGGGGAGGAGGAGTTTTTGGAAAAAATCGCTACCCAACAGGTATTTGCTCGCTTTGCCCTATTGCTGGGGCGAGAATACACTCCAACCCAAAAGGACCGGAAACTGCTGAGACAACTATCCCAAGATGGATACCGCACGGGGGATGTCATGGCAGGGATGGTGCGTGTTCAGGAAAATCGCGGTGGACGTATGGGCGATGTGCAATCGTTTGCCTATGTGGTTCCGGAAATCCGCAGGAGACCGCCTGCGCGCCCTGTTTCTGGGCAGGAAGATGAGGCCCAACCTCCTGTTCCTGCGCCTGGCAAAGACACCCCGTTGCCGAATTCCCAGCCTGTGCCCGCACCTGTAACCCTTGATGCAGAGGCCGAGGAAATCCCGGCTGATGTGGAGCGCGCTTTCTGCGCCGTCATGCGACGAGAGATAACGCCTGTGGAGCGTCAGCGTTTGGCCTGGCTGCACGAAGAATTGGTTGCTTTGGGCGGAAATAAACTACCCAACGGAGACCCCTGGCAGCGCATCCTGACCGCCATCAAGTTCCAACTCAACCCCGATGCCCGTAATCCCACCTCCTACCTGCACAAACTGCTGATACAGCCTCTCGAAGAGCCGGAAAAAACCACGAAGAGACGCAAAACCAGGCGGGGAGAGCGCAGGCCTGACACCCCAAAAACGGGCCTGGCGCGCGCAGCCGGAGAAAATCACCCGCCTATTCAAATCGGTGCAATGACAATTACCCGCCCCCCGGAACGTCCATCCGGGTACGTTGTGCCTTCTGAGGCGGCGCGGCGCGATATCTACGACGCGGTGGCGGCTTTACGGGCATTGGAGCGGCAAATGAAAGGGCAAAACAAAACGGTCGGAGGTGACCGGCATGGCTAGTTTCGAGACTTTTGCAAAGTTGTTCAGCGGTTTGCTGGCCGCCTTTCCTGGTCAGCAAACCGACCCGGCCAGCGCTTCGCAGGTCTTTTTCCTCGCTCTGCAGGACATCCCGGACGAAGCCCTGGCTTTTGCCGTGGCTGAGTGGCTGGCCCAGGGCAGGAAATTTCCTGCCATCGCCGACCTGCGCGAACTGGCGCTCTCGGATGAATATCCCCTGCCCGAGGAAGCCTGGGGGGAGGTCAAACGGGCGTTCGTCAGGTACGGACGCTCCCAAAAACCGGCCTTCAGCCATCCCGTCATCGCCCAGGTTGTGAACGACCTGGGCTGGCATGGACTATGTTCCAGCAGG
>RFGJ01000040.1 GCA_003696665.1 Gammaproteobacteria bacterium
GGCCAAGAACACGAACCGGTTCCGGCTGCGGGGCGGCGACAACAACGACGTGATGCGGATCTATCTCGCGGCGCTCGACAGCTCCGGGAACGTCACGCTTTCGGCCAACTACGGCACCGTGGGGCTCACGGCCAACTCCACCCAGACCTACACGAACGTCAACATGAACGGCGCCCAGATCACGGTGCCCGCGGGGAGCAAGTTCGGGATCTACTTCGTGGCCGACATCACCACGGCCTCGAGCGACCATCCCCGGGTCATGTACGACCAGCACACCTCGGGCGTGACCGAGTACCTGGACCTGGACTGGACCGAGGGGGCCGGCAGCGACTCCAGCCCGCCCACCTGGAGCCCGAACTCGGGCATCGCCGCCACCGACGCGGGCACCGGTGGGGCGGTGAACGTCACGTGGAATGCGGCCTCCGACGCCTCGACCCCGATCCGGTACACCGTGTACTGGGCCACGAGCGCCGCAGCGGTGTTCACGAGCCCCCTGGGCACGATGCCCGGCGTGCTCAGCACCTCGGCCACGGTCACCGGGCTCACGGACGGCACGACCTACTACTTCGGGGTCCGGGCCACCGACGCCGCCGACAACACCACCACCAACACCGACACCTCGTCCGGGGTGGCGCCGAGCGGCGGCGGCACCGGCAGCGGCTGCACCCTGTGCCACGGCACGCCCCCGAGCCAGGGCGCCCACGCCGTGCACGCCAGCGCCGACGCCGACTACACCGACTGCGACCGGTGCCACGGGGCGGCCTCGGCCCAGCCCAGCGTGGACTACACCACCACGGGCCCCTCGGGCGTCCACAACAACGGCTCGGTGGATATGTACTTCCTCCGGATCCCCGGGGAGACCAACGCGGCCTGGAACGGCACCAACTGCACCAACGTGGACTGCCACTTCAACAACGCCACCCCCAACTGGGTGGGCGGCAGCATCACCACCTGCGACGCCTGCCACGGGTACCCGCCGGTGAACGGCACCGTGGACCACGACCTGAGCCGCAACGACGGGGGCACCTACCTCAAGTCGAACCACGAGGAATGCGCCATCTGCCACGGCACCAAGGACGACGGCACGGGGAACCATTCGCCCAAGAACGCCAACTACGACCCGGCCACCCACCACGGCGACGGCAGCGTGATGATGAACGGGCCGAGCCCCTCGACCGGGGCCGGGTACAACGAGACCAACTTCGGGTGTGACAACGCCTGCCACGCCAACGACGCGAGCCACCGGCTGGCCGACTCGGGCCGCACCGTCACCTACGGAGACTTCGGCGCGGGGTCCTGCGACGTCTGCCACGGCCCGGGCGGAAGCGGGCCCACGGTGGTGTGGCCGAGCGGGAACGCCACGGGCAAGGCCACGGCC
>RFGJ01000041.1 GCA_003696665.1 Gammaproteobacteria bacterium
AAGTCAAGACACCAGTCGATCAACGCATCAAAACCGCGCCCCAATAGTTTGGCGTCAGCCCACACAACACATTTGATATTTTCTGCCACTGAAAGATCCACGCACTGCTCAGCTTGCGCACGAGCTATCACTTTATCCCTTGCGGCCTGCATGAACTGTTGAATATCAATGTTCGCCATGTGTTTGTCAGCCAAGTGGATTAACATCAAGGCGCGCCATTGCTCAACGCGTTGTGCTACTTTCTCCCACACAGGAACCAGTGATTGTTCATCCTCCCCAGCACCTGAAATGCGCTGCCCAATTTCTTCCATCGTCTGCCGCATCCAGTCAAGAAGATGCGCCAAATCGCGCCGGATACTCCATAACGAGGCGGCTTGTTTGGCTGACGCGCTCTGAATTTTTTCAATTTTGGCTTCTAGGGCCATGGCGTTGGCGGTCTGCTCAGTTTCATCTCGAAAAACAATAAATAATGTGCCCCCTGGCTCTCGCGACAGGTGCACGCGGTTCCATTTCACCTTGTCCTGAAATCTTATTTTTAATAATCTTTCTTCAGGGAAGCCATCCCGTATTACCGTAGTTAACGCTGAATGAAAGCGTTCGCGGTCAGCCTCCTCTAAACAAGGCAGCAATTGGTCAATCGATTCAATCTCGCCAAGCCCGTTAAACGATGCAGTCTCGGAAGACCACTCTAACCGGCGCGTATGCGGTGAGTAGACAGCATGCGTCATCCGCCCAATTTGCTCGGCCATTTGCATGCGTTCATTGACTTGTGATAAATGGCAACGTGTTTCATCGTGCACGAGCAAAAGTCGAATGAGGTGCGTCAATCGCTCAAAAATTTCCAACTCGTCTGGCTTAGGTGTCCTTGGTTCGCCGAAATACACGGCGAATGTGGCTTTTGTCTCATCTTCGACAACAATCGGATGTGCCCAACAGGCACGCAGTCCAAATTGCTCTGCTAGCTCTCGATAGTCTTTCCACCGTGGATCGGTGGTAATATCATCGACAAAGACAGGCTTGCGCAAATAGGCCGCAGTGCCACACGAGCCGACATTTGGACCGATGGTAAGCCCGTCAATGGCTTGATTGTATTGCTTAGGCAAGCGGTTTTCACCCAATTGGTGGAGCTTGCCGTCCTTAATCCTTAAAATAGAGCCAATAGCGCCGGGGAGCACGTTTTCAATGGCGCGATTGGCCAAAGACATCGCGCTATACAAATCGGCGTGCTGCAAATAGCCAGACAAAATCGTGCTCTGCCAGTTATGCAATAGTCGCAACCGATGTTCTAGCGTTCGGTCAACCAGCGCCCCCACAATGACGGGTCTTCCAGATTCAAACTCTGTTTCAACACCATACACCTCGACGTGAATCACTGATCCATCGGCCTTGAGCGCGTCAAAAGAAAAGGATTCCGACGGGCTACCTTGGGCCCCGCGCAACCGACGCTGAATACGTTCCTGTACCATGGGCCAAGCCCCGTGACTGACCAACTCCCTGACCGATATTTTTTCAACCAGCGTCTCGCGTGCATAACCGAAAATTCGTGCAAATGCCTGGTTGACGTAGAGCATTCGCTCACCGTCTGTGATAAAAACGGCAAGGTGTTCGTTGCCAGAATCGACGAAGTCAAGCAAGGTTGATTGTTGGCCATTAAGCTTAAATTTGTCCCTGTGCCCCAAAAAAGAAAACATTTTGTTCGTGTTTACCTCAATGTTGTGACAGATCGACATGGATACCGGTCGCAATATCAGGAAAGTATAGAACAACTTCGACAGTTCACATTGAAACAAAGTCGTGTGTTAAAATGGCCGCCCAACCGATCGCGTTGACACCATTTTTCATGCCACCAACAACCACGACGCTACAAGATGCCCGCCAATCCACCATCTTTCGATTGGCTGCCAGCAGCGTACCGATCCAAACGCAGCAAATTTTGGCGATCATCTACACGCTCAGTTGGCGACTCGAGCGCATCCTCCGCCGCAGTTCGGACGAACTACTTTTAGAAAAGCAACTGGCGTGGTGGTACGAAGAGGTCGACCAAGCCCGCCGTGCTCAAAGCAGTTTGCCTGTATTTATGGAATTAAGTTCGCTCGCAAGCACTTGTGATGCGTCTCAGATTTGGTCACTACTGCAACAATTTATCGAGCACTTGCACGGTTGTCGTCAGTACATGCCTATTCGCGATGAAAAAGCGTGGGATGATTTCGCCTATCAACGACGAGGTATTTGGCTTGAGCTTTGCGCACAACTGTCGCAGTTTGAACTGCCAACAACCACGAAAATCCACTTGGCCAAATCAATGACGATTTATGATATGGCGCTCGGTCATGCCTTAGATGTCCGGCAAAATCTATCGTATTGGCCGCACAGTCTTATTGAGCGACACGGCCTCTCATCCATGTACCGCCCACAGAATCACGCAAAATGGCAGCCACTATTTGATGCTTATTTACAAAAAGCTGACCGCGAGTTTTTGACGACGCTACATAGCACTTCATTTTATCATCCGATGGCCGAATCCTTACTCACATTGACCGCATTACTGAAAACCAAGGTGTACGGCACGTCGCTATGGTATCGAATGCCGGGTGAGCGTATTTCACCGACGCTTCCGCTAAAATACCTATGGACGGCATGGAATACCCGACGAAAATACCGAAGCTTAACCAGAGGAAGTTAGAAATGTCCGAAGCAGCCCAAATTGATAAGAATATATTGAAGGACCGCATCATTTTAGTGACCGGCGCCTCCCGCGGCATTGGGCGCGCTGTGGCTTTGGCTTGTGCGCAGCATGGCGCCACGGTAATACTGCACGGCCGTGACGAAGCCAAATTAAATGATGTCTATGATCAAATCGAAGACGCCGGCTTGCCTCAGCCAGCCCTCGCGCCACTTGATCTGAAAACCGCCGACCAAATGGCATGTGATCATCTGGCGAATGTCATTGGCGAGGAATTCGGTAAGCTCGATGGTGTGGTGCATAACGCCGCCATCCTCGGCACCATGTCCCCGATTGAACTGTACGAAACGAACATTTGGCATGAAGTCATACAAGTCAATGTGAACTCGGTCTTCATGTTAACCAAAAGCTTAATGCCGCTCTTAAAAGCCTCCAATGACGGTCGCATTCTGCTGACCAGTTCGGGCGTTGGGCGTATCGGTCGCGCCTATTGGGGAGCCTATGCCGTGTCTAAATTTGCGATTGAAGGCTTAACACAAGTGCTTGCTGGCGAAATTGATGAATATGGCATGGCGGCCATCGCCGTCAACCCCGGTGCAACACGCACTACCATGCGCGCCTCGGCTTTCCCCGGAGAAAACCCTGCAACTCTGCCGACACCGGAAGCCATTGCGCCGGCCTATGTGTATTTGCTCGGACCCGATGGCCAAAAATACAATGGGCAGTCACTGGATGCACGGCGCCTTGTTGGTTTGTCATAAATCCGTGATGGCGGCAGTTTGTTGCCGCCATGGCAACCAATGACCACATCAATATTTCCTCAAGTGGCAGACAAAATTTTGACGCATGAGCGGCAAAAGATTGCCGAATAACGTAACTATTTGTTTTTGTTAGATATAGAAAAATTGGCATATAATCTGCATTAGAATCGCCAGTTGAACTGACTCGGTGAAGCAGGCATGCAGATTCATCACATCAAAAAAGCGGAAAGTTTCGCAGTCCCAGAACTGAAACTGATCACAAACAAAGCCAGAAATCAGGAAGATGTTGCACGCATTAGCGAAGCAATTCAAAAATTAAGTCTATCCGTGCAGCGCACGCTGATTTTGGAGGAGCTTCTTCATATTCTCTGCGAGCAAATTGCACAAATCGTCCCATGCGATGGTGTTGAATATCAGAATGAACGCATCAATGTCGCATGGCTTTCGGGCGTCACAGCCGTGCATCACGCCAGCTACGAAATTACCCTTGAGGAAGTTTCATTAGGCACGCTTACCGCTTATCGCTCACACCCATTCTCTGACTTCGATTTACAAGTCATGGAATGGCTTGTCTCTGTCTCAGTGTTTCCGATTCGGAATGCCTTACTTTACCAAGAGGCGCTTGCCGCTTCACTCAAGGATGGTCTCACAGGCGTTGGAAATCGGCGGGCATTTGACGACACATTGAAGCGGGAGTTTCAAAAGTCCCGACGTAATGGACGCCCCATGTCGCTTATCGTCTTCGATATCGACCATTTCAAAAAAATCAACGACACAATCGGACATAGCGGCGGCGACATTGTCCTCAAACAAGTGGCACAGACACTGCAGAAGAACCTGCGTATTTCCGATCAGATCTTTCGCTATGGAGGGGAGGAATTTGTCATCCTACTAACAGATACCGATTTACCGACTGCCCGTCTGGTGGCCGAGCGTTTGCGGCAATCCATAGAGGCGCTTCCCATCGCCATCAATGACAACAACAGAATCCGGGTCACCATCAGTGGCGGGGTCACTGCTATTCACGACCAGGACACACCGGAAGCCATCTTTCAAAGGGCTGACAATGCCCTGTATCAAGCCAAGACAGGGGGACGTAACCAAATACGATCCTCAGTTTAATACAAGGCTCAGCGGCGGCGACCGACGCTTTGATGACGTTGGCGGCTCGACTTGTTCGCACTCTCTCGTATTGTCCGGGCCCGGACCCGTCGTTTTCCAGATTCCGGTGCCACCATGTCGAACTCAAGGCCGATGCAGTCAGCCAATTGTTTGCCCTCGGCAACAGACAGATACCGCCAGCGCCCCCGTGGAAGATCACGCGGCAACGTCACGGGCCCAAAAGCGATACGGATCAACCTTGAGACTTCCACTCCCTGCGACGCCCACAACCGTCGCACTTCGCGATTACGCCCCTCCCGCAACGAGACGTGATACCAATGATTACGCCCTTCACCCCCGGCGTCCACTATGCGTTCAAATCGTGCCAAGCCATCTTCCAGCATGACACCACGACGAAGACGTTCCTTCATGCCTTCTGTCACTTCCCCGTGCACACGCACTGCATAAACGCGTTCGACTTGACTTTTTGGATGCATTAGGCCGTGCGCCAAATCCCCATTGTTGGTAAAAAGCAACAAGCCTTGCGTATTCACATCCAAACGCCCCACTTGAATCCAGCGCCCGTGTTTTAGCGGCGGCAAATGGTCGAAAACGGTTGGCCTGCCTCGCGGATCGTCGGTCGTGCAAATTTCGCCTTCCGGCTTGTTGTAGATCAAAATCCGTGTTTTATTCGAAACCTGCCCAACGCCACTTACGATACGGCCATCGACGCGCACAACGTCCTTTTCAGTCACTCTTTGCCCAATCACTGCCCGGTGTCCATTCACACTGACCCGACCAGCCGCGATCAATTGCTCGGCCTCGCGGCGTGAGGCAATGCCTAGCTGTGCCAAATGCTTTTGCAGCTTGATAGAAGACTCATTGGACATGAGGCGACTCCGCAGCGTTCTTTTCCTTGGCTTTGACTTCATTTGACAAATTTTCACCCTCATGTAGTGGCAATTCTGGTGCAAGCTGGTCAAAGTCCTTCAATTCAGATAAAGAAGGCAATTCATCCAAACTTTTTAAGTTAAAGTAATCAAGAAACTTTTTTGTGGTCGCGTAAAGCGCCGGGCGTCCAGGAACATCCCGATGGCCAACCACTCGAATCCATTCACGTTCAAGGAGGGTTTTGATGATATTCGAGCTGACGCTCACGCCTCTCACCTCCTCGATCTCACCCCGTGTCACGGGTTGTCGATAAGCAATGAGCGCCAATGTTTCAAGCGTGGCACGAGAGTATCTTGTCGGCTTTTCCTCCCACAAGCGCCGTACCCATGTCGAAAAGGCTTGTCGTGACTGAAAACGCCATCCACTGGCCACTTCGACGAGTTCCACGCCGCGTGCCTCATAGTCCCGTTGCAACGCCTCAAGCATGGCACGCAAGCGTCCTCGATCCGGTCGCTCCGGTTCCTCAAACAATTTCAATATCTCGTCAAGCGTCAACGGCCGACCTGCGGCAAACAATGCCGCTTCAATAATCTGTTTTAACTGGCTATCAGACAAGCTGGCCATCGTCTTCCGCCTCTATGTTAGCTGCTTTACCGCATTCTCCCCGAGCACGTACATGGATCGGCCCAAACGGCTCGGTTTGTACCAGTTCGACAAGTTGTTCTTTCGTCAATTCCATGATCGCCAAGAAAGTGACCACCACACCCGGTCTTCCCTCGGCCAAGTCAAATAGCTCGAAAAAATTGGCAAACCTTTCGCCACTTAAGCGAGCCAATACACTGCTCATTCTTTCCCGCACCGACAAAGGTTCTTTTTCGACCTGATGATGGCTATACATTTCCGCGCGTTTAAGCACGTCGCAAAGCGCCGTCAGCAATTCATGCAAAGTCACTTGCGGCTGCGGTTTGACCAGCTTTAATTCAGGCATTTTGGCAGATGCCTGATAAATATCCCGGTTCATACGTGGTAATGCATCAATGTCTTCCGCAGCCTGTTTGAACTGTTCATATTCTTGCAGCCGGCGAACCAACTCGGCACGCGGATCGCCTTCTTCATCTTCCTGCTTTGGCCTTGGCAACAACATGCGCGACTTGATTTCTGCGAGCATCGCAGCCATGACAAGGTATTCCGCCGCCAATTCAAGTCGCAGCTCTTTCATGAGCGCTACGTATTCCATGTACTGCGCCGTAATCTCACAGATGGGAATGTCTAAGATATCAATGTTTTGCCGACGAATTAGATAGAGCAGCAAATCGAGCGGACCCTCAAAGGCTTCAAGAAACACTTCAAGGGCATCCGGCGGAATATAGAGGTCTTTGGGCAGCTGGGTAAAAGGCTCCCCGTTTACGATGGCGAGCGGCATCTCCTCTTGTATCGGCGGATTTCTCTCTAACAGCCTCTTGGTCTTGCTCGTTTGCTGATGCATAGTGCTAGCGGTAATTTAATCCCATGGCCTCACGAACCTCTTCCATGGTTTCTCGTGCCACAGCGCGGGCTTTCTCAGCCCCTTCAAACACAATATTGCGCACCAGCTCAGGCTGGGATTCATAGTACTTAGCCCTTTCCTGTAAGGGCTTTAACTCTTGGCAAATACCATCGATGACCGGTCGCTTGCATTCGACACAGCCAATGCCTGCTGTCTTACAGCCAGTTTGCACCCAATCCTTGACCTCATCAGATGAATAAATTTGGTGAAATTGCCAAACCGGACAGTTCTCAGGATCGCCGGGGTCGGTTCTGCGAACACGCGCCGGATCTGTTGGCATTGTCCTTATTTTTCGTTCTATCTCTTCGGGCGACTCTCGTAACGATATCGTGTTGTTATACGACTTTGACATCTTTTGGCCATCAAGTCCCGGCATTTTGGAAAACGGCGTCAACAAAGCCTCGGGTTCCGGCAAAATTTGTTTACCTGTCCCTTCCATGTAGCCGAGTAACCGCTCTCTATCACCCACGGAAATTGAACCGTGCGACTCCAGCAGAGCACGCGCTGTCTCTAATGCCTCAATATCCCCCGCTTCCTGATATTGACGTCGTAGTGAGAGATAGAGCTTGCTCTGTTTTTTGCCAAGATTTCGCAAGGCGGTCTGAACTCGTTGTTCAAAGTCCGGTTCTCGCCCATACAAATGATTGAAGCGCCGCGCGATTTCTCGGCACATCTCGATATGCGGCACCTGATCCGCCCCCACCGGAACATGTTTTGCTCGATATACCAAAATATCAGCGGCTTGGAGCAGTGGATAGCCCAAAAAACCGTAGGTTTGCAGATCTCTGTCCTTCAATTTTTCCTGTTGCTCTTTATAAGTCGGAACACGTTCAAGCCAACTGAGAGGCGTCATCATAGACAATAGCAAATGCAATTCCGCGTGCTCTACCACGTGCGATTGGATGAATATGGTCGACAGCCCCGGATTGACCCCTGCGGCCAACCAATCAATGACCATATCCCACGCTGACTGCTGAATTTCTGACGGATCTTCGTAATGCGTTGTCAGTGCATGCCAGTCTACAACACAGAAGAAGCAATCGTACTCGTTCTGCAGTGCCACCCAATTCTTCAAAACACCATGATAGTGGCCCAAATGAAGACGACCCGACGGTCGCATTCCTGACAGCACTCGATCGTTTGTTGACATAAAAACCTATGACTCCCCAACGTAATGCATCTTAATCTATTGCAAGTCTGCTGCTTATTGTATCAGACTTACCAATTCAATCCTTCTAGATTTCCGGCGCCCTCTCGAACTACGACAGGGTGTTCTTCAGTCAAATCAACAATGGTTGTTGGACGCACCGGCACATGTCCACCATCCAAAATCAAATCAACCAATTTATCGAACTTGGGTCGGAAATCTGCTGGATCTGTATACAGCTCCTCGTCATCTGGCATATCGAGTGTCGTACTCATAATCGGTTCGCCCATAACGTCGAGAAGCGCTTGCGTGACCGTATGCTCTGGCACGCGCAGCCCAATTGTTTTTCGCTTTGGGTGCTGAAGGCGTCGAGGAACTTCCTTGGTAGCGCGTAGAATAAATGTATAAGACCCCGGTGTATGGGCTTTAAGCAATCGAAACTGCGCATTATTGACAATAGCGTACGTGGCCAATTCGGATAAGTCTCGGCACACGAGCGTGAATAAGTGGTTTTTATCCAGTTGACGAATACGCCGAATGCGATCCAATGCTTCTTTGTCACCAATATGGCAACCTAGTGCATAACCTGAATCGGTGGGATAAATGACCACTCCGCCCTTTCGCATAACCGCGACTGCTTGACTAATCAAGCGCGGTTGAGGGTGCGTGGGATGAACCTCAAGATACTGTGCCATTGCTCATGTTTTAATTGCCAATTAACTTGGCGTTAGTATAGAGTTTCACACCGACTTTTGAAATCATAATTCTGGCGCTATGCCGGTGTTGCGCGTTATCAACCACGGAGATTGAATGTATCTTTCCATTGATGTTGGCACGCAAAGCGTTCGAGCGATACTGTTTGATCGAGCCGGCCACATCTTAGGCATCGGACGCCGTGCTTTACCGCCACCGGAAGCCCCCAAGCCAGGCTGGGCTGAATTTCATCCTGAACAAGCATGGCACGCCCTTGTCGACGCAGTGGAAGACTTGTCCCAGCGCACTGGGCCACTTTCGCAGATCGCCTCAATTTCTCTGACCTGTCAACGAGGCACCGTGGTTGGCGTTGATCGTTTTGGCTCACCAATCTATCCGGCCATCAGCTGGATGGATCAGCGCATGGCCGAAAACCCGCCAGACATTCCACGCTGGTTACGCCTTATCTTCCTGAGCATTGGACAAGCCCGAACATTGGACTATTTTCGACAACAAGCCGAAATCAACTGGCTTTATGCCCACCAACCGCAACAATGGAAAAAAATTGATAAATTCTTACTATTGTCGGCTTATCTAAATCATCGCCTGACGGGCCGGTACCGAGACAGCTACGCCAATACGGTCGGCTATTTGCCGTTTGACTATAAGCATTTACGCTGGGCACCCAAAGGCGATTGGCGCTGGAAAGCTTTGGCATTGACCCCTGAAATGATGCCTGAGCTTGTAGCGCCCGGCGCGATGATTGGAACATTAACGGATGAGGCCGCACAACAGCTCAACTTGCCTCGGAGGCTCCCGGTCATTGCCGGAGCGGCTGACAAAGCGTGCGAATCACTCGGTTGCGGTGTATTCGATCACACTCGGGTGTCGATTAGCCTCGGCACAACGCTCACTATCAATGCGACCAGCCGTGACTACCGGGAGACCTTGCCTCTCCTGCCTCCCTTTCCAGCGGCAATCGCCGGACATTATTCTAATGAATACATGATAAGCCGCGGCTTTTGGATGATACGTTGGTTCATTGAAAACTTCGGTCATCCCGAGCAACAAAAAGCCAGAATGTCGGGAGGCTCAGTTGAGGATGCGCTCAATCATCTTCTGAGACAAACGCCTCCAGGTAATGATGGTGTGATGGCGCTACCTTACTGGAACCCGGGCGTCATCCACCCGGGCGTGACGGCACGGGGTACCCTTGTCGGTTTGACAGCCGA
>RFGJ01000042.1 GCA_003696665.1 Gammaproteobacteria bacterium
CCTGGGCTTCCGGGTTCCAGCCAGACGGCTGCGGTCAATGCGACAGAGACAGCGATGGCAGTCGTCATCAGATACAGCAACACGGTTTTTCCACCCATTCGCCCCAAACGAGTGGGGTCGGAGAGTTGGCAAGTCCCGCACACCAGACTGACAAAAACGAGCGGTACAACAAGCATTTGCAGCGAGCGAATGAATATTTGACCAATGACATGCAAAACACCGGAAGTGATGAATTGGTCAAACCAGCTCACTTCAGCGAGCCCGACGAGCCTTGCGATCAGGCCAAAAACCAAGCCGGCGAACATACCAATAATGATTTGTGTGCTTAAACCCATTGTTTTGTTGTTTTGCATAGTGATCCTCACTGGGTGCGTTGCCGCTTCGACTGCACTTAATGGGTTAGTCTGCGTGAATGAAAATAAAAGTCAAATATCGACAACTTTAGAATCTAGGCTATCTTTTGAGCAGAACTTGTTGAATTTGAATCGGAATCACAGTTTTTCCGTTGTCATGAGCTGGTGAATTGCGGTAGGCTAGCGTTAATTGAAGTATAGGTTCGTACCTGTGTCGCAGGTCAGATAACAGACGGGAGAGTCTTCTAATGTATGGGTTGCACAATGTGATGAAAGGGGTTCGTTGGGCGCTGATGGCCATCAGCGCAATCATTTTATCCGCTTGTGGTGGCTCTGGAGGTGATTTGGGCACAACCATTGGCGGCGGCAGTGGCGGCGGTGGGGGTGGAACAACACCGACCATCACCATCAGTTTGCAGCTGGTGTCAGCAATCGATGGCCAACCAACGCAAACTATCACAGCAGCACGCCCTGGTCGCATCATTGCAACCGTCAATGGGATCACACAGCCTGTAGTGGTGACTTTCAGCTCTGATATCGGAGAGATTCCTGTCCCGACGGCGATGACGGACGCCAACAATCAAGCGGTGACGGACATTCTTGCTGGCAGTTCATTGGGTGCCGGCACCATCACTGCCAGCATTTCAACTGGTGAGACGGCGTCACTGGTGTTCGCCGTGGGGGCCACCAATGTGCGTATGGGGTCGGGCAATCCATTCCAAGAAGGGGTGGCCGCCATTGGTCAGTCACCGATTTCTGCCGGGGGCACAACGACGGTTACGGTGTCGATTGTGGACGAAAATGGCAATCCCTTTACCCAGCCTGTCGATGTTAACTTTTCTTCTGGCTGTGTCGCCCAGGGTACTGCCACACTGTCAAGTCCTGTGACCACAGTCAATGGTGTGGCACAAAG
>RFGJ01000043.1 GCA_003696665.1 Gammaproteobacteria bacterium
CCTGCTGATCAGAGCCCGTTAATGAGATTGCAGGGCGCCATGACGGCGACTAGCATTGCCGAATATTTTCGGGATCAAGGGCGTGATGTATTGCTGCTTATGGATTCGCTAACGCGATTTTGTCAAGCGCAGCGCGAGCTTGGTTTGGCAATCGGAGAACCACCGGCCACGAAAGGTTACCCACCGTCGGTGTTTGCAAAATTACCGAAGCTTGTCGAGCGGGCCGGGAATGCCGAATCCGGCCGAGGGTCAATCACTGCCTTCTACACGGTGTTGACCGAAGGCGACGATCAACAGGATCCGATCGCCGACGCCGCGCGTGCCATTTTGGATGGTCATATCGTGCTCAGTCGTACACTCGCGGAACAGGGACATTACCCGGCCATTGATATTGAAGCGTCGGTGAGTCGAGCGTTGCCGCTGATTGTGCCAGAAGAAGCCATTCAGATGATTCACCGATTCAAGCGCGTTTATTCCACTTATGCACAAAATGCCGATTTGATCAGTGTTGGTGCCTATAATGTCGGCACTGATCCAGCCATTGATGAAGCCATACAATTGCGACCCGCCATGACGAAATTCTTGACGCAGAGCATGCGTGAGAAGGTCAGCCTTGAACAGGCGTGGACAGAACTTGCCACACTGATGAGGTCGGAAAATTCGGCTGAAGGCGAATAATTGGGCTATTCTTGTGGACTATGACGAAAGAAAAAAAGCGCAGCGAGCGCCTCAATAGCGTGGGCAAAATTGCTTCTGACAAGGAGCAAAAGGCGCTGTCGTCTTTGGTGGAACTCAAAAAGGCGCTTCAGCAAGCTGAAGCAAAGTTGAAAACCCTTCGCCAATACCATTTCCAGTACAGTAACAGCGTAGCCAAACCAAGCAATGCGTTGTTGTCGGCAGGACTGTTGGTTGAACACCATCGTTTTTTGGTCAACTTGGAAAAAAGCATCACGACGCAAGAGCAGCAGATTATGGCCTTGAAACAAAAGGTTGAGGAGGCACAAGCGGTTTATACACAGCGCAAGGTGGAACGGAGGGCCGTCGAAAAGGCGCAGGAAAGGCTGCTGGTCAAAGCCGAGGCCAAAATGCGTCGTGATGAACAAAAAATGCAGGACGAGCTTTCACAGAAATCGACTAATCAAAGCCTATTCAGGAAACTCCTTTCCTAAGAATAAAACCAGTTGTGCGTATTTGCTAAAACGTGCCAGGATAGGCTACTACTATATAGGTAGGTTTTGAAAAAGGAGAAGCACCGCATGTCAATAGAAACGATAAGAGATGGCGACACCCTGACCATTAAAATTGTTGGCCGGTTCGATTTCAGCGTGCATCAAAGCTTCCGGTTGGCATATGAAGATGTGCGACCGGAACCAGCACGTTATGTACTTGATTTGAAAGAAACAAATTATCTGGACTCGTCAGCATTGGGCATGTTGTTGTTATTGCGGGATTATGCGGGAGGGGACGCCGCAGACATCACGCTCCTAAATCCGAATGAGGAGGTCCAGAAGATTCTAAAAATTTCCAATTTCGAGAAACTGTTCAAAATCGCCTAGGAAACGCTTGTGGCCAAACAGCCACTCATACTTGTCGCCGACGATAGTAATTCGGAAAGAATACTGCTGGCGGCCCTGTTGCGCCGCCAGTCGTATCAAGTCATTGAAGCTGCCGACGGTTTGGAGGCGGTGAGGCTATTCAAAAAACATCCTGTCGATATCGTCCTGCTGGATGCCATCATGCCCACTATGGATGGTTTTACTGCCGCGGAGCAAATCAAACAACTCGCTGGCAAAGAGGAGCGCTTTGTGCCAGTGGTTTTCGTGACATCACTGTCCGACACAGAATCGCTGGTGAAATGTCTGGAAGTTGGTGGCGATGACTTTTTGGTCAAGCCTTATAACCAGATCATTTTGCGTGCCAAGATTGAGGCCTTTATGCGTATGCAGGAGTTATATCGGACAGTAAAAGTGCAAAAAAATCGCATACAGCAAATGCGTGATGCTTTGCTTGAGGAGCAACGTCAGGCACGAAAGATTTTTGACAATATCGCGCATCGCGGCTGTTTAAGTAGTAAAACGATCCGGTTCAACTTGTCGCCACTCTCCATTTTTAATGGTGACGTGTTGTTGACAGCATTGAAGCCGCAGGGAGGCATGCATGTGTTTATGGGGGACTTTACCGGTCATGGCTTACCTGCCGCTATGGGGGCTTTGCCTGTGTCTCAGATTTTCTACGGCATGACGCAGAAAGGCTTCGCGTTGGAGGAAATTTTACGTGAGATCAACGTACGTTTGAGACAAATTTTACCAACCGAGTTTTTTTGTTGTGCCGTGGCGGTGGATTTGGATTTCTCCGAACAAGCGGCGCGCATTTGGAACGGTGGCTTGCCGCCTGCTTTGCATTACAGTGTTGGCAAAGAAGCCGGCCGTGTGGCGCAAATTCAGTCTCAGCACTTGCCTCTCGGTATTCTGGATAACGACAAGTTCTCTCCGGATATGCAGATAATTCATTTTTCGAGAGCAGACAGATTGCTTATTTTTTCAGATGGTGTGATCGAAAGCTCGAACGATGATAATGAATTTTACGGTTTGGAGCGGCTAATCACATTGGTTCGAGAAAGCGCGCCCTCGGATAACGTCGTCAAGGCATTGAAAAAAGATTTGGAGCACCATGTCAAGAAGGCCGGGTATTCGGATGATGTCAGCTTTATTGAACTGTTGGGAGAGTCGCCTGTTGATGTCCACGAATATGACAGTGCCAGCCAGTCGGGTATTGTGGAGCCTGTCGCTTGGGATGCGACTTATACTTTCTACCATACGGCGGTACAAGCCATCGATCCCTTGCCTTTTGTTTTGCAGCCATTGATGGAAGTGGCGGGTTTGCAGAAGTTAAGAGGACGGATCTATTCGGTGTTAAGTGAGATGTATAACAACGCCTTAGAACACGGCTTGCTTGCACTGTCATCGGAACTTAAACGGAGTGCGGCGGGATTCACTCAATATTACAATGAAAAGTCGAAGCGACTAAAACAACTGGATGGATCACATAAAATTACCGTGGATGTGAAGTTGCGCGCGGAAGGGACGCGCGGTGAGCTTGTGTTGTCAGTGCGTGACACAGGGCCGGGTTTTGATGTGGCCAACACGTTAAGCCAGCTTGACCAACTTGGATACAGTGGCAGAGGCTTGGCGTTGCTTAATCAACTTTGCGATGAAGTGGAGTTTAATGACAGTGGGCGGTGTACCGCTGTGACCATGCGTTGGCACTAGACCGGTTCGGGGAGGAGGAAGAATGAGTATACCAGGCGATATCGTTGATTTGGAGGCGCTTCAAGAGTTGTCCACGCTGCTCGAAGATGAGTTTTTGGCGTTACTCTCTGCTTACCGAACGGATGCATTGCAGCATATTGATGGGATGAAGGCGGCGTTGGTAGAACGAGAAGCGACCAAACTGCGGAACCATGCGCATTCCTTGAAAGGGTCGAGTGCAAATGTGTATGCACGCTCTCTGGCTGCGTGCTGCGAAACACTGGAGCACGATGCTTTGGCGGGCAATTTGGATCAAGCTGCGTCACAGATCCAGGAAATTGAACAAAAGCTCCATACTGTTTTGGATGTATTCAAGAACAATGGGTGGCTTTAGTCACAATTTTTAATGTTCGCTGCAACAGATCAAAAGGTAATGGATACGGAAAGTTTTGGAATTCGTGCCTAACGATACGTGCCAAAAGTGGTGCAAACATTAGGCCGTGGCTCCCCAATCCACCGATAAGCCAAACATCGTCCTTTGCTGGTTCATACAAGCGAATCAGGGCTGGCAATCGCCCACGCGCCATCATACGAACCGAGGCACGTGACATTTCCCAGCACAAGGCCTCAGGCCGACAGCCCAATGCCTTTGCTAGCCTTTGCCGATTGAGCTGAGAATCATTTGGGTTGGACCATGGATGTGAGTGCTTGGGGTCGAATGTGGCCCCCGACAGCAAGGTGTAGCGTTCATCAACCTTATTGTTGTTTGTTAATGAAATAAAGTAACCATTGTCTTGGCACATGGCTGGAACCGAGATCGGCCTATCCGACGAAAATACGTCGATTTGGCCGCGTACTGCTTGCCATGCAACGTGTGGCGCGAATTGCTTTGCGGCAGCACCAACACAAAGCACTACAGCATCGAATTGGGATGCCAGCGAGCTTAAACCTTTAGGGGGTACATTTTTGACATGGTATTCGTAATTCGGGTGTTTGCGAAGCCTCGCTTGTAGCCACTCTAATAGCGTTTTAGGAAAGATGCGCCACGCCCGTTCAAACCAGAGACGATTTGGCATGCGCTCATCTATGGATAGCCATTGTGGATCAAGAAACATTTTGGTGAGCGTGCCTTCGTCCAGTGGACGACGTTGTTGTTGGTAGGGGAGCCGTGTCAAAATGGCCAAGTTATCTGGCAATTCGGAATAGTACGTGGCGGCATAGGCAAAGCTATGGATATGCCAGAGCATGTTCAGAGACCATGTTCGCTCGAGCCTAGGCACGACGAGTCCGGCTGGATTGGCGCTCGCACAAATAGCTCGATGTTTGGGGCCAAAGTGGGTGACCGAGTGTCCTGCGCTGGTTAACTCATGGGCAACTAAGGTGCCCGCAATGCCATTGCCAACCACCGCGATATGTTTTAGGGGAGGGGGATGGCATTTTTGTTCGTGCACGACAGGGGTGGATAGTCGCGCGACCAACATTTCGCGTTTTTGCCCAAAACCATTGCGTTTTTCAACATAAAACCCGGCTTGGATAAGGGCTCGTCTGACGGAACCTGCTGCGGTAAATGTGCTGTAACGTGCTCCATTTGCCGAAAGCATTGCCATTTTGGCAAATAATTCGGGCGTCCATAAGTCAGGATTTTTGTTGGGGGCGAAGCCATCGTGATACCATACGTCAACAACTAGACGCCTTTCCTCGGCGAAGTCGGTGAGGGCATCCATTGCGTCCATCTGAACCAGAAAAAGATCAATGTGTTTGTTGCCGTAGCGTAACGGGATATGGTAGCGGCCAGGGGCTCTGGGGGGGAGCAGGGAAAGCCATGGTTCGTGGAGCGAAAGCTTGAGATTGAGATGGCGAAAGAATCGTTGAATATCGGTACGCGACCAAGGCGCATATTCGATACCAATGTAGGTGAGCGATTCTGCGGAAGAAGATGGTGATAGGAATTGTTCCAAGGTTACCGCAAAATTGAGGCCGCTGCCGAATCCGATCTCGGCGATGGCAAGGTATGGGCGCGTGCTGAATAAATCCGGCGTGCCCGTTGCATTGAGAAAAACGTATTGAGCTTCTCCTACCGGATCGTCAGAGTGATAACGGTCGCCGTGGCGAACGGAGAACGGGACGCCGTTGGCCCCCCAATGAATCTCCGGCGTTTGCAGAACTGCCCATTGCATGGCGTTATCAAAATTGTGGACATGGCGTGATGACAACAGTTTATACAAACCGGCACCGAATGAACATTTGGATAGATGAGAATATTCCGTTTGCCGAAGAAATTTTTGGTGATTTCGGCCGTCTGACATTTTTTGACGGGCGACATTTTCCCATCGATACGGCAAAGGAGTCGGGGATAGAGGTGTTAATTACGCGCTCAGTGACGCCCGTGACGGCACAAATTGCTGACATCGGTTCGCTTCGGTTTGTTGGTTCGGCAACCATCGGTACGGATCACGTTGATGTCTCGGCACTACAAAAACGTGGCGTGGCATTTGTACACGCTCCCGGTGCTAATGCACAATCGGTGGCTGAATATGTGCTGTGTGCAATGGCCGAGCTTCATTATCTGAAGACCATTATCGAAAACGATCAAAAGGTTGGTGTCGTTGGTTATGGTCAGGTGGGACGGCGGGTGACAACGCTCCTCTCTCGGCTTGGCGCTCGAGTTCTGGTCTTTGACCCCTTTGTTGATGTGCCACACAGGCAAAACGTGGCACAGAGTGATTCGATTGACGAGATAATGACGCTGCCCGTCGTCACGGTACATGTTCCGCTGACTCACAGTGGTCCGCATCCGACCGTTGCGATGCTCGATGAGAAAAAGCTATCGAAATTGCCCGAAAATGCTTTGTTTATTAATACGTCACGCGGTGGCACGATGCGCGCAGCGGATCTCATTAAGGCGGTGAACCAAGATAACGCTCGGGCCTGGATCTTGGATGTCTGGCCAAATGAGCCATCTGTGCCTTTGGCCTTGCTTGAGTGGATGAAGACACACCGGGAGCGCGCCATTGGCACACCGCATATTGCGGGCCACTCGGTTGATGGGAAAGTTGGCGGAGCGCTCATGGTAGCGCGCCAGTTAGCACAGTTTCTGAAAAAATCATGGCAGCCACCTGCGCTCCCTTTGGCCGAGCCGATGAACATTGTTGTCGACGATCAAAAATCGCCCTATGAGATGCTTGAAACTGTGCTTACAACTGTGTATCCCATCCGGCAACAATCAGATGCGTTCGTCTCATGTGGTGCGTCCGTTCAAGAACAATTTGATCAACTGCGTCGGGCTATTGCACCGAGGCGTGAATTTCGTTTTCATCACGTCACGACGAAGCACGGCCAGTTAAAGCAGTGGCTGAAAGCATTGGGATTTCAAGTCACCGGATAGGAAAGTTGGGCAGAACGATTCGTTTGGCGTAAGAACATTTGCGTTATTGTTTGGTCCGCACTAGCATGTTGGCACTTTGTCAACTCCAACGATTGGGGTGAAAAATGTCTGGTCAAACACTATACGACAAGTTGTGGCAAGACCATGTGGTCATGCAAGGAAAAGACGGGATGGATCTCATCTATATCGATAGACATCTTTTGCACGAGGTGACATCGCCGCAGGCTTTTGAGGGGTTGCGTCAAGCTGGTCGTTCACCTTGGCGAAGAAACGCGAACTTGGCCGTACCAGACCACAATGTGCCGACGACCAATCGTTCGGCCGGTATTTCAGACCCCATTTCCCGCATCCAAGTCCAGGCACTTGATGAAAACTGTCGAGCCTTCGACATTACGGAATTTACTTTAGATGATATTCGACAGGGTATTGTCCATGTCATTGGCCCTGAAAATGGCGCGACTTTGCCCGGCATGACCATTGTTTGTGGCGATTCCCATACAGCCACGCATGGCGCCTTTGCCGCATTAGCGCATGGGATAGGCACGAGTGAAGTAGAGCATGTGCTTGCCACGCAATGTTTGTGGCAAAAGAAAATGGCGAATATGCGGGTTGTCGTAGATGGGGCTCTGCCTAAAGGCGTATCCGCTAAAGACATCGTGTTGTACATCATCGGTGTCATCGGGACAGCAGGGGGGACTGGACATGCCATTGAATTTGCAGGGAGCACAATTCAAAGTCTTTCTATGGAAGGACGGATGACCATTTGCAACATGGCGATTGAAGCTGGCGCGCGTGTCGGGCTGGTTGGTGTTGACGACAAAACAATTGACTACCTTTACGGTAAACCGTTTGCGCCGGAAGGCGAACAGTGGGATGCCGCTGTGGCTGATTGGCGTCAGCTTGTTTCGGATCCGGATGCCGTATTTGACAAAGAAGTTCGCATTGATGCCTCCAGTATTACGCCAATGGTCACTTGGGGGACATCGCCAGAAATGGTGGTGAGCATTGACGATGTGGTGCCTAATCCCGACCAGGAAGCCGATCCGGTCAAAGCGAAAGGCATGCGGCGTGCATTGGAATATATGGGGCTGCGGCCGGGAACACCGATGCAGGAAATATCGGTGGATAAAGTTTTCATTGGATCGTGTACGAATTCACGCATTGAAGATTTGCGAGAAGCGGCAGCAGTGATTCGCGGTCGAAAGAAAGCGGATTCTGTTAAACAGGTTTTGGTTGTGCCTGGTTCCGGTTTGGTGAAACGTCAAGCAGAAGCAGAGGGATTGGACAAAATTTTTAAGGAAGCCGGGTTTGAATGGCGTGAGCCGGGTTGCTCGATGTGTTTGGCGATGAATGCCGACCGCCTGGAACCGGGTGAGCGTTGTGCTTCAACTTCCAATCGCAATTTTGAGGGACGCCAAGGGCAAGGGGGGCGCACGCATCTGGTGAGTCCAGCCATGGCGGCGGCCGCTGCCATAGCAGGTCATTTTGTTGATGTGCGCAAATTTATGGAGGAAGCATGATGGAAGCATTTACAATTCATACCGGCATCGTGGCACCCTTGGATCGGCCAAATGTCGACACAGATGCCATCATTCCAAAACAATTTCTCAAATCCATCAAAAGAACAGGATTTGGTCCCTACTTGTTCGATGAATGGCGTTATCTTGATCATGGCGAACCGGGAATGGATTGCAGTCAACGACCATTGAACCCGGATTTTGTGTTGAATCAACCCCGTTACCAGGGGGCCACGATTTTGTTGGCGCGGGACAATTTCGGTTGTGGTTCGAGTCGGGAGCATGCGCCATGGGCCCTGCTAGATTATGGTTTTCGGGTGATTATCGCGCCAAGCTTCGCTGACATTTTTTATAACAATTGTTTTAAGAATGGTATTTTGCCAATTATTCTACCCTCCGAGACTGTCGATGCCCTGTTCAAGGAAGTGGCAGCCCAACCGGGGTACAAATTGCGCGTTGATCTGCAAGCACAGAAGATCCATAAACCGGACGGCGACGTGATTGACTTTGATATTGATCCTTCTCGTAAACGCAACTTATTGCTTGGTTTGGATGAAATCGGTGAAACACTGCAACATGCCGACAAAATCCGTGCTTATGAGGAGAAACGGATGCGCGCCAAACCATGGTTGTTTAAAGAATTAGGATGAGGATATAGGTATGACAAAGAAAGTTCTGGTACTTCCAGGGGACGGCATTGGTCCTGAGATCGTGGCGGAAGCCGTCAAAGTGTTGAAATATCTACAGGGTGAAGGTCTAGACATTGAACTGACGGAGCTTCTGGTTGGTGGTGCCGCCTATGATGCATTTGGAAAACCTTTGCCCGAGGAAACATTGGTGGCAGCCAAGGAAGCCGATGCTATTTTGCTTGGTGCCGTTGGCGGGCCAAAATGGGAACCATTACCTATCTCTGTCCGACCAGAAAAAGCACTGCTTGGATTGCGGTCAGAACTCGGCTTGTTCGCTAACCTCCGGCCGGCCGTGCTGTATCCACAATTAGCACACGCTTCTTCATTAAAGCCAGAATTGGTGTCTGACCTGGATATCCTCATTGTTCGAGAATTGACTGGTGGTATTTATTTTGGCAAGCCTCGCGGTATTGAAACTGTTAATGGTGAGCGGCGAGGCGTTAATACCTATGTGTATACCGAATCGGAAATTCGTCGCATTGCCCATGTTGCATTTCAGGCGGCTCAAAAGCGAAATAAGCGCCTATGCTCGGTGGACAAAGCCAATGTATTGGAAGTCACAGAACTTTGGCGGGAAGTCATGACAGAGGTCGGTCGGTCGTATCCGGACGTATCGCTGACTCATATGTACGTTGATAACGCTGCGATGCAGTTGATTCGGCAGCCCAAACAATTTGACGTGATTGTCACTGGTAATATGTTTGGCGACATTTTGAGTGATGCAGCTGCGATGCTCACCGGCTCAATCGGCATGTTGCCTTCGGCGTCACTCGATCAAAACAATAAAGGGATGTATGAACCAATTCATGGCTCCGCACCGGACATCGCCGGGAAGAATGTTGCCAACCCACTGGCCACTATTTTGTCGGTGGCGATGATGCTGCGCTATTCACTGGATGCGCCAACTGAGGCTGAGCGAATTGAGCGGGCGGTTCGTGATGTTTTGACGCAGGGCTTGCGTACCCCCGACATTTGGACCGAAGGCACCGAGAAAGTGTCGACCAGCGAAATGGGTGAGGCGGTCGTTCAAGCATTGAAAGCACAGTAGAGGACGATGATGTCAGGAAAAAACGGGTTGCATGTTGCGGTCGTTGGTGCCACCGGGCTTGTGGGTGAGCTGATGCTGGAGCTTTTGTACGAACGTCAGTTTCCGGCTGCTCAGGTGACCGCATTGGCGAGCCAACGCAGTCAAGGGAAAACGGTCACTTACGGGGCCCAAGAACTTGATGTCCAGGCACTTGCAGATTTCGATTTTCGCGGCGTGGACATTGCGCTTTTTTCAGCGGGTGGCGACATTTCCAAAGAGTTTGCCCCCAAGGCTATGGCGGCTGGCGCTATCGTCATCGACAACACCTCGGCGTTTCGATACGAGCCAAATATTCCCTTGGTGATCCCTGAGGTCAATCCAGAAGCTTTGGCAAGCGTGAAACCGGGCGGTGCGATTATTGCCAATCCAAATTGCTCCACCATTCAGATGTTGCTTGCAGTCAAGCCAATCTATGACAGGTACGGCGTACACTCTATTGACGTGGCCACCTATCAAAGTGTCTCTGGAATGGGGCGTCGCGCCGTGGAAGGCTTGGCTCGGCAATGTGCTTTGCTATTAAACGGGCGGCCAATCGAAGAGGATGTGTTTGGTCGGCAGATGGCCTTCAATGTTGTCCCGCACATTGATGAAATGCTTGACAATGGTTACTCGCGGGAAGAAATGAAAATGGTGTGGGAAACCCGCAAAATACTGAATGATCCATCCATTGAGGTCAATCCCACTGCGGTGCGAGTTCCGGTTTTTTTTGGTCACAGCGAAGCCGTGCATATTCGAACAGAAGAGCCAGTTTCGGTTGACGACGTGAGATCGTTATTGGCGGATGCGCCTGGTGTGGAGGTGGTCGATGCGCTCGGTGGGCGGCAATACGCGACCGCAGTCGAACATGCGTCTGGCAAAGACCCCGTGTTTGTGAGCCGTATACGCCCCGGTGTTGATGATCCTTATCGTATTAATTTGTGGGTGGTGGCTGATAATGTTCGAAAAGGTGCGGCACTTAACAGTATTCAAATCGCGGAGCTATTGGTGAAAACAGTTTTGTGAGCTATAGTTACGGCATATACTTGCGAAGGGGCCTGAGCAATTTGGTGCAACTGTCTGGACGATTAAAGAATTTCATCAAGGCATTGGGTCCCAATGACTATCACAAAAAAAGGGATGTCGGTATGAGTCGGAAGTTAACGCCCTGGTTTATACTTGGATTTATTTTGGGTCTGCAGTCAGCAGCTTGGGCGCTCGGCCTGGGTGATATCCAGCTGATGTCAAAGCTTAATGAGCCTTTGCGAGCACGGATACCGATGGTTTCGGTGGGCGATCTGAATCAGGAGCAGATTCTGGCAAAGATCGCGTCAATGGAAGATTTTGAGCGGGCTGGCATTGACTATAACTTTCAGCTAAACCAAATTCAATTCAAGCCGGTGATACGAGATGATGGTTCAGCGTACCTCGAGCTCACAACTAAAACGCCGCTCAAGGAGCCGTTACTCGATCTTCTAGTCGATGTCAGTTGGCCGACGGGGCGCATTCAACGTGAATACGCCATTCTACTGGATCCGCCTACGTTTTCCGAGCAGCCGGCAGCCCAAGTAGAAATGCCGCCTGGCCAGATTACAAACACAACGTATTCATCAAGTGTGACAGCATCATCTTGGCGCGGAGAAACGAGCGCAGAATATGGCCCGGTGAACCGAAATGACACCCTATGGAAAATTGCCAAAAGGGTGCGGCCGTCCTCACGCGTAAGCATTCACCAAACCATGGTGGCGCTATATCACGCGAACCCGGATGCTTTTGCGGGCGATAACATGAATAACTTGCTGACAGGTAAAGTGCTCAAGGTGCCTTCAGCATCCGACATCGCCGCCATTGATCAGCAAACGGCACTCATGGAGATAGTTC
Organism: Gammaproteobacteria bacterium; assembly: GCA_003696665.1. Taxonomy (NCBI): domain Bacteria; kingdom Pseudomonadati; phylum Pseudomonadota; class Gammaproteobacteria; species Gammaproteobacteria bacterium. Next base: position 11,784 of record RFGJ01000043.1, read on the forward strand.
GTCATAACCAGGCGTGGGCAAAAGCGGGGCACGCAAGACCGGCTTCGCGTCCGATTGGGGGGGTGGATGTCGGGCAGTATGCTGCTCAAACGCGACAACCTCACGCTGAAGCGCGTCTCAAGCTGGATGCGCCGAATGATAAAGATGGCGCAGCTTTGGCAGAGACTGAGGAAGCACTGGCGACACTGAAAGCGGAAAATGAGTCGCTGAAGGCGCAGATTGAGAAAGCGAATGCGCGTTTGGAGAAACTTGAAAAGCTTTTGGCACTTAAAGATCAAGAGTTAGCGCAGCTGACGGCTGAGCGGGCAGAACAGTCCTCAGACGAATCGACAACAAGGCAGGAGACAGCTGCCTCGGACAATACGAAGTCGCCAACTGGCAGCGATTTGTCTTCAAACTTAACAGCTTCAGAATCAGAGCCGAGCGACGCATTCACTGAACAATTGCCTGAAAAGCCGGTTGCTGCTGAAGCGAAGTCAAATGACCAACCTTCTGAAAGCACGCCATCAAGCGCAAAGCAGAAGACCACGGTTTCACCGCAAACAACCCCATCGGAGGATTGGACGCAAGTATTCACCCAGTATTGGGCGTTGTGGTTGGGTGTTGTCGCAGTGGTGATCATCGCCGTTTTCGGCATCCTTCTGATGCGTCGGCGAGCCGCGGAAGATGCCTTGTCTGCTTCGCAGTCAATTACCAGTGATGAGCATCATACCGATGATATCACTGATGACGTCGATGAAGCGCTTGACACATTGTCTGCTGATGATTTGTTGGCATCCGAGGAAACGGACTATATTCCGGAAGAAGCCGTGGATGCTCTGCAAGATGAAGGTGGAGAGGAAGCATCCGATCCGATCGGTGAGGCGGATGTCTACATGGCTTACGGTAAGTTTGATCAAGCTCGTCAGGTATTGAAACGGGCGCTCGATGCCGAGCCTGATCGAGTTGATCTTCATCTGAAATTGATGGAATGCTTGGCAGAAATGAAGGCGAAGGATGAGTTTGATGCACATAGAGAGGCCTTGCGTTCCGTCATGTTGACCGACAAGGTGGTAGAGGAAAAAGTTCACGAGTTGGAAAGCAAGGCGTGGCCGGACGAATTTGAAGGGACGCCAGCACAACAAGCGCCTGACCAGTTTGATGACGACATTTTTGGAGATCTGGCGTTCGCCAGCGAAGACGTGGAGAGCGATGAGCTGACGGACGGAGAAGAAGCTGATGATAGCGGCGAAGTTGAAGACGCCGTGTCTGAGATGGCACCAGTGGCTTCGGATGACACAGACTTGGAATGGTCTCTTGATGATACTGAATTGACGCTTGATTCTGAGCCGGAGGAAGATGAAGAGGCTCTGAAAACAGAAACCGATGGCGTACAGCCGTCAGAATTAGACTTTGAGTCAGACGATGCAAAAGCGGAGGCCGAATTAGAAGATGTAACACTTGGCGAGCTTGGTGCTGAGGATGACTTTGAGCTTGATCTGGAGGACGATACTGTCCCGGATGAATCGGAAAGTGATGATGCTGATTTAGACCTTGGTGACGTTGACGAAGTATCAACCAAGCTGGATCTTGCTCGGGCTTATCTCGATATGGAAGATTATGACGGTGCTCGAGAAATACTGAACGAGGTGCTGGATGAAGGGAATGAAGCACAAAAAGAAGAAGCGCAGAAAATGCTCGCCCAAATTTAGGGTGCAATTCAACGAGATCGTTGAGCCCGGTCGATGACCGGGCTTTTTTATCGAAATCGATGGGTATCTAATGGTGAATCATGCCAAGAATTGCTTTAGGTGTTCAGTACGACGGTGCCAATTGTCATGGCTGGCAAAGACAGCGCCATGCACCGAGTGTCCAGCAGATACTGGAAGAGACGTTGAGTAGTATTGTTCAGGAAGAAGTGAAAACAGTGTGTGCTGGGCGCACAGACACAGGGGTTCACGCGGCCTGTCAGGTTGTCCACTTCGATACGCGCATACAACGGCCGCTTCGTGCATGGACACTTGGCGTCAATGCTAGGTTGCCCGACACTATATCAGTGTTGTGGGCCAAGGAAGTTGATGCGTCATTTCACGCACGTTTCAGCGCCTTGTGGCGTGAGTATCGATATGTCATCGTTAATTCGCCAACGAGGCATGCATTGTTACATAAACGCGCCACATGGGTTCGCCAGCCATTAGACTGTGAGGCAATGCACCGTGCCGCACAATATTTTTTAGGAGAGCAGGATTTTAGCGCATTCCGTTCGTCACAGTGCCAATCGCAAACGCCATATCGGTGTGTGATGCGTACAGCAGTGCGCCGGATTGGTAGCATGGTGGTATTTTCTGTTCGCGCCAATGCCTTTTTGCATCACATGGTGCGGAATATGGTCGGTAGCTTAATTGCGGTCGGGAAACATGACGAGGACGAGGTATGGATTTTAGATTTGTTGCGAAAAGGCGATAGGACACTTGCTGCGCCAACTGCGCCGCCAGACGGTCTGTACTTGACTGGCGTCCGTTATCCGGCGCAGTTTTCTATCCCGTCCGTTATCGTGGATGGTTGGCCTTGGACTATGCCGTCCCGTTCAGAGTGGTAGGATGAGTCAGCCAAGCCTTGAATTTCGTTGTGGCAATAGGTACAACGTGGCCAGACTTGATAGGAGATTGGACAGATGAGCTGGATTGAACGGTTATTGCCAGGTCGGAAGACCAAGGGCACCGAAAGAAAAAAATCGGTACCAGAAGGTGTCTGGACAAAGTGTGATAATTGCCAGGCGATACTTTATCGTAGTGAGGTTGAACGCAATCTCAATGTTTGCACGAAGTGCGGCCACCATATGCCGATTGCTGCTCGAGCACGTCTCAATCATTTCTTCGATGGCGAATGGGAAGAAATTGGGGCCGATCTCGCGCCGGTGGATGTTTTGAAATTCAAGGACTCAAAGAAGTACCGCGATCGCCTGAGTCAAGCGCAGAAGACCACAGGTGAAAAAGATGCGCTGGTGGCAGGTTTTGGGAAAGTGGACGGTCTTGCGATGGTGGGTGCCGCATTTGAATTTGCGTTTATGGGCGGCTCCATGGGCTCGGTGGTTGGAGAGCGTTTTGTGCGTTCGGTTGATAAAGCCATTGAAAAAAAATGCCCGCTCGTGTGCTTTTCAGCAAGTGGTGGGGCGCGGATGCAGGAGGCGTTATTTTCTTTGATGCAAATGGCGCGTACTGCTGCGGCTTTGCGTCGCCTTTCTGAGGAAGGGTTGCCTTATATTTCGGTCTTAACGCATCCGACAATGGGTGGTGTTTCGGCATCATTGGCGATGCTCGGTGATGTCCACATTGCTGAGCCGAAGGCGCTTATCGGTTTTGCCGGACCGCGTGTCATCCAGCAGACGGTCAGGGAAACGCTACCGGAAGGATTTCAGCGGGCTGAGTTTTTGCTTGAGCACGGGGCCATAGACATGATTGTGGACCGTCGAGACCTGAAATCAACCATTGTGCGGCTATGTCGAAAACTAATGCGGCTTCCAGCGGCTTAGGACGAACGCTCGACGAGTGGCTTGACTACATCGAAGCGCAGCATCCGGCAAACATAGCCCTCGGGTTAGACCGGGTGCGAGAGGTAGCGCGACGTATGGGCTTGTCGTTGCGGCCTGCTCGATGTCTGAATGTTTTGGTGGCTGGAACCAACGGCAAAGGGACAACTGTGGCGCTCTTGGAAGCGGCAGCCAAAGCCGCTGGCTTAACGGTTGTCACATACACGTCGCCACATGTCGTTGATTTTTGTGAACGGTTACGCTTTGAAGGGCATTTGAGTGTTCCCGAAAGCTGGGTGGAAGCTTTTGATGTCGTCGATCAAGCACGTGCATCGACACCGCTCACATTCTTTGAGTTTGTCACTTTGGCAGCGATGTGGCTCGCTGAGCGTCGGGCGCCAGACGTTGCGGTATTCGAGATAGGCATGGGGGGGCGTCTTGATGCCGTGAATATCATTGAACCAGACGTATCGGTTGTGACCACCGTTGCCATGGATCATACGCAATGGCTTGGTGAGACATTAGCGGAGATAGCGGCAGAGAAAGCAGGTGTTGGTCGGAACCGGAAGCCTTGTTATGTAGGAGATCGTACGGCCGTGCCCTTGCTGGAAAAACCCCTAGCTGAGATTGGGGCACAACTCGTGTCTGTGAGCTCAAGCCAAGAATCGATCGACATGCCTGAGACAATCAAACCACAGGTGCATAGTGATTGTTGGCACTTGGCGTATTCCATTATCCGACACCATTTTCCACGCGTGCCGAGTTTGGACGATTGGTTGGCTCAACTCGATTTACGGACCTCATTGCCAGGCAGGTTTGAAACCTACGATATCGTTATCGATGGGAAGCCAAAGAAACTGGTGATTGATGTCAGCCACAATCCGCAGGCATTGGCTGGCTTGGCCAACAAGTTGGCAAAAAGCGGGCGAGGCATCCACTGTGTTGTCGGCATGTTGGCCGACAAGCAGCCTGAGCTTTCGTGTTTTCTTCCTTTTTCGAGACAATGGTATTGGGTGAGTTTATCGGGCCCACGTGGCCAGTCAGCAGAAGAACTCAAGGCGAAAGCAAATTTGCCTGGTAGATGTTATGATAATCTTCCAGTGGCGCTTGATGAAGCAATGCGGTGGTGTGGGTCAGATGAAATTGTTGCGGTGTTTGGTTCCTTTCTTATCGTGGAAGAAGCGCGTAAATGGGTGAAAAACGTGAGTCAGTAATGTCAACGAGCCACCAAGATCCCACTTTGACACAACGGTTGTTAGGCGCTTTGGTGCTTGTTGCACTGGGAGTCATTTTTCTGCCGTTGATCCTAGATGGCCGAAAATTACAACAATTTGAAGAAGATTTGATCCCCCCGAGACCCAATGATCCGCAGCTGGTGGAATTGACTGCGCGATTGAATGACGAGAATCACTTGCTTGCCCATCAAGCCAAAGAAGCTGATAAGCCGGACACCGCGCTGAAAAAAGAAGAAAAGAAGGGCGCGACAACAACTATTGAATTTCCGAGCGCTCGAGGTTGGGTGGTACAGGTTGGGGCTTTTGCTGAGCGGAGCAACGCAGAAAACTTAGTCGGAAGACTCAAGGAAGCTGGTTATGCAGCTTATATCAGTCGTTTCCAGCAAAAACGGCAAGGTAGAGTGTGGCATCGTGTGTACGTTGGGCCATTTGCGGATGAAGAGAAGGCAAAAAATGCGGCGAGTGCGCTGAAGCGGTTTCCTAAGGTTTCACCGGTGGTGGTTGTGTTTGATCCCTTGAACCACTAAAATTCGCGCTCGCAATTGACTGGCGCTGTGTTTGGAGGCGCAAATTATGTGCGGTATCGTTGGTATTGTTGGATGTTCCGCGGTCAACCAGCGTATTTATGATGCGCTGACAGTATTGCAGCATCGGGGCCAAGATGCGGCTGGTATCGTCACTTTCGACGGAAAGCATTTGCACCTACGTAAAGCCAATGGGCTGGTGCGGGATGTATTTAAGACACGTCATATGCTTGGCCTGACCGGTAACATAGGGATCGGCCATGTTCGTTACCCAACCGCGGGCAGTTCTAGCAGTGCCGAAGCACAGCCTATTTATGTAAACTCCCCATACGGAATTGTTCTGGCGCATAATGGCAATCTCACAAACGCGGACACACTCAAGCGAGAACTTTTTGAGGCTGACTTAAGGCACCTGAATACCAATTCCGATTCTGAAGTACTTTTGAATGTCTTGGCCCATGAACTGGCACGACCCAGCAAGCGGCGCTTAGGAGTTGAGGATATTTTTTCAGCCGTCAGGGCTGTCCATCAGCGTTGTCGAGGTGCTTACGCCGCTGTTGCCATCATCAATGGCCATGGCATGTTGTGTTTTCGCGACAAATTCGGGATTCGTCCAGTCGTGTTTGGACGGCGCAAGGATGAAAGTGGGCGCTATGAGTACATGTTTGCGTCAGAAAGTGTAGGACTGGATGCGCTGGGCTTTGAGTTGGTTCGTGACGTTCGCCCTGGCGAAGCCATTTTCGTGACGTTTGATGGCCAAGTGCACAGTCATGTATGCGCTGACGACGCTCAGTACTCGCCGTGTATATTTGAGTATGTTTATTTGGCGCGCCCCGATTCGCTCATGGATAACATTTCTGTCTATCGAACACGGATGCGCATGGGCGAAAAATTGGCTGAAAAGATATTGCGCGAATGGCCGGACCATGACATTGATGTGGTCATTCCGATTCCGGACACATCCACCACTGCCGCAATTGAGTTGGCGCACCGTCTTGGCATCAAGTTCAGGCAGGGATTTGTCAAGAATCGCTACATTGGCCGAACCTTTATTATGCCGGGGCAAACGTTACGCCGAAAATCTGTCAGGCGGAAACTGAACGCGATAGAGATGGAGTTTCGGGGCAAAAACGTTTTGCTGGTGGATGATTCCATTGTGCGAGGGACAACGAGCGAACAAATCGTCGCCATGGCAAGGGAAGCTGGGGCGAGAAAGGTGTATTTCGCCAGCGCGGCACCGCCAGTACGCCATCCGAATGTTTATGGGATTGATATGCCTGCGGCAAGTGAGTTAGTGGCGTCAGGAAGAACCACTGAAGAAATCCGGCAGATTATTGGTGCCGATAAATTGATTTATCAGGACTTGGAAGATTTGATTGCCACCGCTCGGGAGGGTAACCCTGCCATTACTCGATTTGACACCAGTGTTTTTGATGGTCAGTATGTCACAGGCGATATCACGCCAGATTACTTGGCGTCACTTGAGCAAGCAAGAAATGATGCTGCCAAGTCAAAGCAAGAAAAAGTGGTTGAAGAAGGCCTCGATTTGCACAACAGTGAATGATAATGCGTTGGTTCGGCCGCACGATATTACGTTTATTCGGTTGGCGGGTGACAGGGCGTCCGCCTGCGCTTGACAAATATATCGTCATTGTCGCGCCGCATACTTCCAACTGGGACTTTCTGATCGGCCTGATGGCGAAGTTTGCCTTTGGTGTGCGCCTTCGATTTCTGGGGAAACATAGCCTTTTTGCTTGGTACTCGGGCTGGTTTTTTCGGATGTTCGGCGGCATCCCAGTGCGGCGTGATAAGGCACATAATGTTGTCAAGCAGGTGACGGAGTTTTTCGAGAAAGAACCAACGTTGATTTTGGCATTGGCACCCGAAGGTACGCGAAGTTACACAGACCACTGGCGTAGCGGATTCTATCGCATTGCAAAGGCAGCTAAGGTTCCGATAGTGTTGGCCTTCCTAGACGCGCAGCGCAAGGAAGTCGGTCTCGGGCCCATGCTGTTGCCGTCTGAAGATATACAAGGTGATATGGAATTGATACGTCGGTTTTATGCCGATAAGGTCGGGATTCGCCCAGAGCTCAAAAGTCGAGTTCGGCTTCTCGCAGAGGATGAAACAGGTTAGGTGAAGCCAAGGCAGGTGGATAGGGATGAAAGTCGGAAAAGGAGCTTCACGCCTCACAAGGTTACTGTCCGTGCTTTTGTGTGTCGTGCTTTGTCCGCCATTGGCCGCGGCATCTCTCACACAACTTCGGGTATTTCCCTTCGACACCCACAGTGGGCTACCACAGAATACAGTCACCGCACTTCATGCCGATGACAACGGGCTCATTTGGATCGGGACGCAGGAAGGTGTTGCCCTTGCGAATGGTGAACAGCTGTTGCTTCCCACCTTTTTAGCACCGCTTTCTGGTCGGCGAATACAAAAAATACTGAATGGGTCGGCGGGTCGGATCGTCGTGCTCACTGAGCACACGATATGGACTTTCTCGATTGATTACCAACTGATTTCACGGCAAGCCTTTCCCAAGCGATTGCTGCATGATGCCGTTTATGCTGGGGGCAAACTCTGGTTAGCGTCGTCAAGCGGCGTGGATACGCTGATTTTTTCGCCAACCCATAATACGTGGCATCTCAATGAAACATTGATGGCGGATGAAGTGTTTGTGCTGAGCGCTTCCGACCAAGAAATATCTGCTGCAGGCCTTGGGCACTTGTGGTTGTGGCGACAGCTACGTCAAAATGGTTGGCAGCGAATCAGTATCAGTGTCAGTCAACTTGAGCAGCCACTAAATATTTGGCGATACGATCGGCAATGGTGTGTGGCCGACCTTCAACAAACATTTTGCGTGGATGACGAGACCGTCAACAGGTTCCCGGAGTCAGTTCGAGGCGGCGTGGTTTATCGTGGTAAGCGCCTGTTTGCGACGTCCAAAGGCATCTTTGAAGGTCGACTGGGCAATTGGCGGCCGTTCTCAGTGCAAATGGCCTCAGGGGCTCGTGTCAACCGCCTCAATGTGATGCACGTGTTGGTCGATGATTATGGGGGGATCTGGCTAGGGACGTTCAATCACGGACTTCTGTACCAGAGTCCACATTCTTTTATTTGGCAGAAGTGGCCAATCACGGAGGCTTCTCGGAAACAGTCATTTTCTTACGATGTGACGGGTATCACGCCAGGCCGAGAAGGGTGGTGGGTCGCGACGCGAAATGCGGGACTGTTAAGTCTTGATGAACAGGGTCAACTGCACAGCAATCGCATTGCCAGCCAACTAAAGCAGACTCACTTGGAAGATGTCAACTGGCTAGTGGCTGTGAACCAGCTTTGGGTGTCGGTGGGTGGTCAGGGCTTGCATTTTTACTGTCAGGGGCGTTGGCATCACTTATCTGACATGACCGCGGATGCGCCTGACTGGGTGTTTCAATTGTATTCGAATGGGCGAAATCTTTGGGCTGTCGGCATCGGTGGCGTCTGGCGTTTCTTGGTGGGTGATGATTGCCAACTATTGGAAAATATCAGGTATCGCTTGCCCGATGCATTCACGTTACCAAGTGAACGTTTCTCAACGATAGCGCTTGATGGAAGCGGGCGCCTGTGGGCTGGTGGTGAAAGCGGCATTTTTTATTGGCCTTCCGTTGCTGATGTCGATAAGGGCGTCTGGTTGTCTAAACAATTTTCCAGCATCAATGGATTGGATGTGCACCATATCGCAGTTGGCCCCTACGGTGATATTTGGTTGGCCACCAATCAGGGCATTAAACGGCTTATCGAACGAGACAAGTCTTGGTGGGTGGATGGCTTTGAAGATGTGGCGGCACTCCATCGTCGAAACATCTATGCGGTGTTTCCCAATTCAAATGGGAGACTGTGGGTTGGGACCAGCCAAGGCGTGCAATTATTCGATCCAACCCTGCGGCGATTGTGGCGGCCCAAGATTTCGAGGTCGCTGGGATTAATGGAAATTAATCCTAAGGCGGTATTACATACCCCTAAATTCTTGTTATGGGGCACAATTGACGGAGTGTTGCGACAAAATATACAAACGGTTAAAGCAGGCCGTGCAAATATCCTGTTGACCGACGGCCAACAAATATGGCGGCCCGGTCAAACCGTAGCACTGGCCAACGGATCAGTCACGCCGATGGTTCTGGGAGCGTTTGGAACGGCTGGGATGGATGTTCTTTATCGAGTCAATAATTCATCATGGCGCGACTACGAGTACGGACAAAAAATTTCGCTACCAACTGAGTCTCGAGAATGGTTGCTCGCCATACGCGTGGATGATCCCGTGGTACGGGAAACCATCGTGTCCAATGTTTGGCAAATCACTCATCTTGGGTCGAGGGAATTCCCTTTGTTCAAAAACGCCTTGTTTTACAATGTTATTTTGTCTGTTTTACTTTTGGTGACGTTGATTTTCTTTACCCGCTGGCGCCGTAGGTCTGGCAAGCAGTTGCAAGCGCTTATGCGTGAAAAGGCACAAGCGCTGAAGCAGTGTGTAGAGACAAAGCGGCAACTTGAACTAGAGACAACAACTCGTGAAACACTGGAGAAAAAAGTCATTATGCTCGAATCTTTGGCCAGTGTCGCTGAGTTGTTGCCTGAACCCTCTGGCTGTTACGCCAGTGGTTATCGAGAGACTTTGTTGCCCGCACGTTTGGCGCTTGCAACGACACTTAAATATGAGGCAAGCGTGAACCTACAGACACCACCGATCCATCAACTGCTCAGTCTTCGCATTCATAATCGACAACAGTTGCGCTTAATTGGTCGAGGGCATGTAATCGTCGAGTTTTGTCATCAACTGGATGAACTTATGCAAGCGCTGCGTGGCGTCGGCTGGCAGCAGGTTGCCTCAGCTGACGGTGAATGGTTTTTATTTCATGAATCAAGGGATGACAATGTGCTGCTTGATGGGTTAGCAAATGTCTGTGCGTTCTATCAACAACAACCAGGCACCGACTCGGTTGAATATGCGCCTATCGTCTGTGCCGTGGGAGTTCATATTGCCACCTTGACAGAGAAACCAATCGCGCGCGCAGACGCACGCTTGCTACTTGAATTACTCAACGAGTTACACAATGTCTTGACGCCAAAGTGCTCGCAGGCTTACCAGTTAATACGCTGCCCAATGCCGCTTTCCCAATATTTTTCGCACACGATGGCGCGTCATTTGCCTTTCTGGCTTGAGAACGGCAAACTGGTGCTTAAAAGCGTCTCGTCCAAGGTGTGACAATGCGCAGAGTGATGTTCATTATCCTAAGTTTTACTTTTGTGCTGGCAAGTCGTCCTGCGCGAGCCGAGACAACCCCCATTATCGATATGGAGTGGCCATTTCAACCTGTGGTTGGGCAACATGGCATGGTGGTTTCTGAAGATGCCTTGGCATCACGCATTGGCGCGGAAATTCTGGCAAAAGGTGGTAATGCCGTCGATGCCGCCGTAGCCGTTGGTTTTGCGCTGGCGGTGACCTTGCCTAAGGCCGGAAATCTGGGTGGTGGGGGCTTTATGATGATTTATTTGCATAAATCAAAAAAAGCCACTGCCATCGATTATCGAGAGACCGCAGCGAGTGCCGCGCACGCGAAAATGTTTTGGCAGGGCAGTGGCATTGACAAATTCGCCATACGTTATTCTGGTAAGGCCACCGCTGTGCCGGGAACGGTCGCCGGTTTACTATTGGCCCACGAGAAGTATGGCCGCCTGTCAAGACAAGAGGTGATGGCGCCAGCAATTCGTTTAGCGAAGTCTGGCTTCAAGGTCTCTTTTGCGCTCGAAGATTCTTTGAGGAAAGCAAAAAAACGGCTGATGCGGTGCGAGGTAAGCCGGAAAATATTTTTTCACGACAATGGCAAACCGTACAGCGCGGGCGAAATTATGAAGCGACCGGATCTTGCCTGGACCTTGACGGAGATCCAACGGTATGGCCGTGCGGGTTTTTATGAGGGCGCTGTTGCCGACAAATTTGTGGCGTCGATACGAGCCCATGATGGCCTCATTACCAAAGAAGACCTAAAGCGTTATCGCGCGGTGGAACGGACGCCGCTTGGGGCCGATTTTGGTGCGTTTCGAGTGTTAACCATGCCGCCGCCGAGTTCGGGCGGAGTGCACTTGCTCCAGATGCTCAAAGTGTTGTCCCACTTTCCCCTCAAAGCACTGGGACCGAATCGAGCAAGTACATACCAAATCATGATTGAAGCGATGCGTGTGGCCTATGCCGATCGAAGTCGTTATTTGGGCGATCCCGATTTTGTTCAGGTGCCCGTATCAAAACTGATTTCAGACGACTATGCGGAACGGATCGCAAAACACATAGAAAGGGGCAAGGCGAAAAAGTCAGAAGATATCCGACCCGGACAGTGGCTATCCCACGAAAGCCACGAAACCACACATTTTTCGGTCATCGATCGTGACGGTAACATGGTCGCGAACACGTATACGCTGAATTTCAGTTTTGGTTCAGGCCATACCGCGGAAGGCACTGGCATTTTGCTCAATAACGAGATGGACGATTTTGCTGCTAGGCCTGGGATTCCCAATGCCTATGGCCTGATCGGTAACGAGGCAAATGCCATTGCCCCCGGTAAACGGCCTTTGTCGAGCATGACTCCGACCTTGGTGTTGAAAAACAACCGGCCGTGGCTTGCCACAGGTTCTCCCGGCGGGAGCACTATTATTACCACTGTGCTGCAAGTGCTCCTAAATACCATGGTGCATAACATGAACATCGCGTCTGCGGTGGCGTGGCCGCGCATCCATCATCAGTGGTTGCCGGATAAGGTTTTTGTGGAGCCGACCATTAGTCAGGACACTGTGGAGAAACTTCGCACCATGGGCTACGACGTTGTTCGCAGAAAATCGTTAGGCGGTGCACAGTCAATCATGTTTGATGGCCAATATTTTTATGGGGCTCCGGATCCGCGAAAACCCGGCAGCGCGGCAATTTCGGTCGATTTGGTTCGATAACGTCGTGCGGCAAATTTGCGACGCTAATAAAAAACGGCGACCAAGACTGGTCGCCGTCTAACTTGGTGGGTGCTGTAGGACTTGAACCTACGACCCTCGCCTTGTAAGGGCGATGCTCTACCAACTGAGCTAAGCACCCCGAGAAAACGAGCGGCATTTTATTGGCTTTAGCGCCGCGGGTCAACTGGTAAGATGTAAATTTTTTTCGGATGGTGTTACTGCTACAATAGCGGCCAAATTTAATTTGGTGATACCGAAATGACAGTACGAACACGATTTGCTCCGAGTCCAACAGGCTATTTACATGTTGGTGGTGCCCGAACAGCGCTGTATTGTTGGCTGTTTGCGCGCAAACACAATGGTCAATTTATTTTGCGTATTGAAGACACAGACAGGGAAAGAAGCTCAGAGGCGTCAGTTCGTGCCATTTTGGACGGTATGGCGTGGCTAGGCTTAGATTACGATGAAGGACCTTTCTATCAGACGGAGCGCTTTGAACGTTACCAAGAAATTATCGACTGGTTGCTGGCCAATGGTCATGCTTATCGTTGTCGCTGCACACCAGAACGTCTGCAACAACTTCGTGAGCAGCAGATGGCTCAGAAACAAAAACCGCGTTATGACGGCCACTGCCGGAATCTAGATGTTTCCCCAGACGAGCCGCATGTTGTGCGGTTTAAAAATCCACTCGACGGTATTGTTCGATTTGAAGATCAAATCAAGGGTGTCATTGAGGTCAAAAACTCCGAGCTTGATGATCTGATTATTCGGCGAACCGATGGAACACCGACCTACAATTTGACGGTCGTCGTTGACGATATGGATATGGGCATTACCCACGTTATTCGTGGTGATGACCATGTGAATAATACGCCTCGGCAAATCAATATTCTCAAAGCGCTTGGTGCGGAACTGCCCAAATATGCGCATGTCCCGATGATTCTTGGCGACGACGGCAAACGGCTCTCCAAACGCCATGGGGCAGTCAGCGTATTGGCCTATCGAGACGCCGGCTATTTGCCGGAGGCTTTGCTCAATTATTTGGTGCGGTTAGGGTGGTCTCATGGTGATCAGGAAATTTTCTCACGCGAGGAAATGATTCAATTGTTCTCGCTTGAGGGGGTCAATCGCGCGCCAGCTGCGTTTAATACCGAAAAACTTAACTGGTTAAATCAGCATTACTTGAAAACGTTGCCGGTTGAGACGGTCGCTGAGCGGGCCCAAATGTTTTTTGATGAGAAGGGTGTTGCAATCACATTCGGGCCATCGCTTGAGTCAGTCGTGGCGCTCATACGCGAACGTGCCACCACTCTAGTCGATTTGGTCGAGCACAGCCGTTACTTTTATGAAGAATTTTCAGATTACGACGAAAAAGCGGCGAAAAAACACCTGCGTCCCGCCGCATTGCCAGCATTGATGGCGTTTTTTGAAAAAGCTCAACGTGCAGACGATTGGACAAAGGAAGTCTTGCATTCATTGCTTCAAACCACTGCAGAAGAATTGGGGGTTGGCATGGGCAAAGTCGGTATGCCCGTGCGAGTGGCGGTCACCGGTCAGGGCCAGTCACCTAGTATCGATGAAGTGATGGCGTTGATTGGACGTGAGCGATGTTTAGCTCGATTGCAGCGGGCCATCGATTACGTCAAAGCGCGCGCAGATGGCGCGTAGGCCAGACTTGAGCCCGGCATGGTTCGGCTGTCATATGTCCATCAAGAGTTGTGATAGGCGTCATGACAGTGCGCGTTCAGAAAGAGGTTGGTGACAAAAATTTATTGCGTAAATTGGTTGACAGAGCTGGGGCCCGTCCGTAAAATGCGCGTCGTTTTTAAGGGTTGGGGCTATAGCTCAGCTGGGAGAGCGCTACAATGGCATTGTAGAGGTCGGCGGTTCGATCCCGCCTAGCTCCACCAAAAACGTCCCGTTCGTCTAGAGGCCTAGGACACCGCCCTTTCACGGCGGTAACAGGGGTTCGACTCCCCTACGGGACGCCAAACAGCAATAGTAGAGGCTATCAGGTAATAGGTCTTCGTCCCGTTCGTCTAGAGGCCTAGGACACCGCCCTTTCACGGCGGTAACAGGGGTTCGACTCCCCTACGGGACGCCAAATTTCAATCCGTCAAAGACACCTATGTTGCCCATCGATTATCTCCTTCAAAGACGTTCATGCCCAAAATTGATAGCGCCGGGGCCAACGCAACAGCAGTTGGAATGGTTGCTGAAAGCTGCACAGCGGGCCGCAGATCATGGGCGTTTGCGTCCTTGGCGGTTTATTGTGATTGAAGGCGAGGGGCGCGCACGGTTAGCGCGTGTTTTTGCCGACATCGCTGGTCAAGGCCTTTCTGGTGAGGCGCGCGTTCAAGCGCAGGAAAAAGCCAAGTTGAAGGCGTATCGCGCGCCGACCATTATCACGGTCATTTGCTCACCAGTACCGCATCCCAAGATTCCGAAACATGAGCAGGAACATTCTGCTGCAGCTGCTTGCCAGAACATTGTCAATGCAGCGTTCATGCTTGGCCTTGGCGCAATCTGGCGAACTGGGCCTTTGGTGGAGCATGAGATCACAAGGCAGGCGCTTAAGTTGCGCGATGAAGAGTCTATCGTGGGATTTATCTATGTCGGCCAGCCACAAGAGATGCCGCCTGAGGCTTCGTTGATAGGCTGGGAAAAGAAGGTCGAATATATCAGGACGGCAGAATAAGACGGGATTATAATTCGATACAAAAAACAGGGGCTTAGCCCCTGTTTTTTTACTTAAAAGTCAGACCACAGTTTTTGATCGTTGCCTTTCGCGTTCGGATTGTCACGCAATTCAGCAATCCGCTGGTGTTTCCGGATTTCCTTTTCGACCGAATCAGTCCAATTTCGTTTGTCAGCATGCAGCTCTGCCAAGAAGGCGTCTGCTTCACTCACATAATCTTTGCGATGGTCACTCATTTGGTCGTCTCCGCATGAATTTTCGCCAATTGTACCATTTCCTGAACCATTTCTCGAATGGTCGCCAGTCGTTTTTCTGACTTGAGTCTCCCTTGTTCGTCAAATGCTTCGTGCGCCTTGGGTACGCAGAGCTGTCTTGGAAGAACAATGCAGCCTAAGCCCGATAACAAGGTCCTTAGCTGGGTCAGACCGCGAATGCCACCAAGGCTGCCCGGAGAAGCGGAAAACAGTAGGGTCCACTTATTGGCAAAACACTCAAGAACCCGTTCGCCTTCTGCCTGTCGGCTTGCCCAGTCTATCGCGTTTTTTAGAAGCGCTGAATAGGCGCCATTATATTCCGGAGAAGCAATCAGCAATCCATGGCTTTGTTTCATGAGTTCCTTGAGTTTCATGGCCGGTTCAACAATACCCTTTGCTTGCTCAAGATCCTCATCGAAAAACGGGAGATTAAGCGCTTTTAAGTCGACCGTCACAACACGAGCACCAGCATCTTCGGCCGCATCAGTCGCCGCCGCCAACAACTGGCGGTTGTAGGAGCCAGTGCGAGTACTACCACAAATGGCCAAGAGTTGAATCATGGTATTCTCCTTAAAAGTCTGCGTGTTTCGGCGTGCGTGGGAAGGGGATGACATCTCGCACATTATGCATTCCTGTCACGTAGGAAACAGCGCGCTCAAACCCGAGGCCAAAGCCCGAGTGCGGGACAGTACCGTAGCGACGTAAATCTCGGTACCACCAATAGGTATCTGGGTTTAAACCCGACTCACGCATCCGTCTGTCGAGGACATCTAAACGCTCTTCCCGCTGACTGCCACCTATGATCTCGCCAATGCCAGGTGCTAAAACATCCATGGCTGCCACCGTTTTCTCGTCGTCATTAAGTCTCATGTAAAAAGCCTTGATGTCTTTCGGATAGTTTTGCAAAACGATAGGGCGGCCCACGTATTTTTCGGCAAGATAACGTTCGTGTTCACTTTGCAAATCCATGCCCCATGCGACTGGGAATTCAAAAGATTCGCCCGATTGCTCGAGAATTCGTATCGCGTCTGTGTAATCCATACGCTCAAAAGAGGCATTGATAAGTTGCTCTAAGCGTTGAATACAGTTTTTGTCGATTCTTTGCTGGAAAAATGCCATATCATCGGGACATTGGTCGAGCACATCTCGGCACATGCGCTTCAAAAGCGCTTCAGCGAGGTCGGCGATATCATTTAGGTCGGCAAACGCCACCTCCGGCTCCACCATCCAGAACTCAGCCAAATGACGAGACGTATTGGAGTTTTCTGCTCGGAAAGTTGGGCCGAAGGTGTAGACTTTTGACATGGCAAGGCAATAAGCCTCGACATTGAGTTGGCCACTGACCGTCAGAAAAGTTTCTTTTCCGAAGAAATCTTGTCGAAAATCCACCTGACCATCTTCGGTGCGCGGAATATTTTGCAAGTCCAGCGTGCTAACTCTAAAAAGCTCACCAGCACCTTCGCAGTCGCTTGCCGTAATGATGGGGGTGTGAATCCAATAAAACCCCTGTTCTTGAAAAAACTGATGAATGCTGCGAGCTAAGGTATTCCGAACGCGCGTCACGGCCCCAATGACGTTCGTGCGTGGTCTGAGATGTGCTACCTCGCGCAGAAATTCCAAAGTGTGAGGTTTTGGCTGTATGGGGTAGGTATCGGGGTCTTCGACCCAACCCGCAACAACAATTTCCGATGCCTTGACTTCGAACGCCTGGCCTTTGGCTGGCGAGGGTACCACGGTTCCAGTGACCGAAATTGAACATCCAGACGTCAAGCGAAGTATCTCGCTTTCGTAGTTAGGGAGATGATTTTCCGCAACAATTTGGACAGGATGGAAGCACGAACCGTCATGAAGGTGAATGAACGAGAAGCCCGCCTTTGAGTCACGGCGAGTTCGTACCCAACCACGAACAATGACATTTTCTCCAACCGGAAGTTGGCCAGAAAGTATTTCTTTGATCGATACCGCCTTGGGGTTCAATTTTCGTCTCCCGTCTCAATTGTTCAACACTTGTCCAGATCGCGCTTCGAATCTCTTTCTGCGAGGATGCGACGATTAATTGCATCTTTTTCGATATCACTGTAACGATGCCAGTTGACCATTTCTTCAAAGGTCCGCAAGCAGCCTGTACAGATTTCATCACCAGCGACCGTACTGCAGACGCCAATGCATGGTGATTGTGTCAATAATTTTTCTTTCGATTCTGGCATGTTACAGGTTCGGCAGAAATAGGACCGGTATCTTATCGTGCCATGGGGCTGTCGCCAAGTATGGCATGAGAAAAAGTGGATTCGCTGGCATATGCTTATGAGATGTATTTACTGTGAATTATGGTGTTGGTCATGGCAAACTATTATTCTGTCCATTGATGGTTAATGTCTGGTGTTACGAATGGAACACATACTAGTGAAAAAATGGCGAGCACTTCGCGAAGGTGAAACTGATTTTGAAGCCAACTGCGCACAGTTCGTGGCCTTGTTAAAACAGGAATTAGACGACGTCAGCTGGGTTGGCTTTTACTGGAACAAGGAGGACTGTCTGGTTGTTGGCGCTTATCAAGGGCCGGTGGCCTGCTCACGGTTTCCAAATCATCAAGGGGTTTGCGGCAGCGCATACCAAAAGGGGACTACCCTGATCGTGCCTGATGTACATGATTTTCCTGGCCACATCGCCTGTGATCCCAAAGCTCGGTCGGAGATAGTAGTACCGATAAAGACCCCGAGCGAACAAATGGTCGGTGTGTTGGACCTCGACAGCTATTCGCTGGCCCGTTTCACCGAGGAAGATAAGTCGCTACTGGAAACGCTTGTCAATGATTTTTCCGAGCATACCAGTTGGCCAGCTTGGGCGCGGTCTTGAAAATGAAAACTGGGGGCAAGGCCCCCAGTTTTCTTTCGCAAGTGACGTGTTTCTCTATTAACCGCGCTTGTCGATTTCGACAAAGGGACGCGCAGTTGGACCAGAATAAAGTTGGCGAGGACGGCCGATTTTGAGATTCTTCTCAGAGATCATTTCTGACCACTGGGCCACCCATCCTGTTGTCCGCGCCAAGGCGAAGATCACCGTGAACATGGTTTTGGGGATACCCAAAGCGCGTAGGACGATGCCGGAATAGAAATCGACGTTTGGATACAGACCCCGTTCAACAAAATATTCGTCCTCGGCCGCGATGCGTTCAAGTTCCATGGCGACTTTGAACAGCGGCTGGTCCTTAATATCGAGATGTTCAAGCACCTCATGGCATGTTCGGTGCATGACTTTGGCGCGAGGATCATAACTCTTGTAGACACGATGCCCGAAGCCCATGAGACGGAACGGATCATTTTTGTCCTTCGCGCGCTTGATGGCTTTGGGAATGTTTTTCACGTCGCCAATTTCTTCCAGCATATTAAGGCAGGCTTCGTTCGCGCCACCATGGGCTGGTCCCCACAGGCAAGCGATGCCCGCGGCAATACAGGCGAAAGGATTGGCACCCGAGCTACCCGCCAGACGAACCGTCGAAGTTGACGCATTTTGTTCGTGATCCGCATGCAACGTAAAGATTTTATCCATGGCGCGGACCAGCACCGGATCGGGAGTGCTCTCTTCTGACGGCATGGAGAACATCATATTGAGGAAATTCTCCGCATAGCTCATATGGTTTTGCGGGTAGACGAACGGGTGCCCTAGTGAATAGCGATAGCACATCGCTGCAATCGTCGGGACTTTGGCAATCAAGCGATAAGCGCTGATTTCCCGGTGTTCAGGATTATTGATATCCAACGAATCATGATAGAAAGAAGACAGGGCACCAACCACGCCGACCATAATGGCCATGGGATGGGCGTCACGGCGGAACCCGTTGAAGAAGCTCCGAATTTGCTCATGCACCATAGTGTGGTTGTTGATGCGAGCAAGAAATTCTTCCTTTTGTTGACGTGTTGGGAGCTCTCCGTACAAAAGCAGATAGGCCACTTCCATAAAATCAGCTTTCTCAGCCAAATCGTCAATGCTGTAGCCCCGATAGAGC
>RFGJ01000044.1 GCA_003696665.1 Gammaproteobacteria bacterium
GTATTCACCAACAAAACTTCATCGACTTTACCCGCGCTCAAAAGGCCAAATGGCTTTTTATAAACGGCTCTTGCCGATAATTTTACACCAGGGAAAGGTGACACCGTGTTCGCACTCAGCTGATAAGTTTGAACCTTGGCGATTTCTGGCCATGCCTCAAAAGGTCGAACATCCACTTCAAGGTGAGGCGATTCGTTCACGTGCTGCCAAATTGCCGTGATTCGTAACACTGCCACACCCGAGGTGAGCGCGGCATGATTTTTTATCATGGTCTTAACCGTTGTTTCTTCTGGCGCAACTGCGGCGATACGGTGGATGTCAGAAAAAAAGTGCGCCACATGATGTTCCAGACCGACTGGCGCACCATTGACAACTTTAAGTGTGCGGATAACACCAATGGGAAATGCAATTGCCTCAGTCACGTTGGCTAAGCAAATCGACGAATTAACAAACTACCATTTGTGCCACCGAATCCAAATGAATTGCATAACGCATAATCAATTTTTGCGTCTCGCGCCATATTTGGTACGTAATCAAGATCGCAGCCGTCGTCTGGATTATCGAGATTGATCGTGGGCGGGACCACTTGGTGGTAAATGGCCAAAGTGGTGAACAACGTCTCAATGGCACCTGCAGCACCGAGCAAATGGCCTGTGGTCGACTTAGTGGAACTGATCATCAGCTTGTAGGCATGCTCCCCGAACACGTGCTTGACGGCATTCGTCTCCGCAAGATCACCGAGCGGCGTCGACGTACCATGAGCATTGATGTAATCGATCATCTCTAATTCAACATCACCATCACGCAAGGCATTACGCATGGCCAATGCAGCACCACGCCCGTCTTCAGGGGGCGCTGTGACGTGGTAAGCATCACCACTCATTCCGAACCCGCCAATTTCTGCGTATATTCTCGCACCACGACGTCGCGCATGCTCAAGCGACTCAAGCACGAGGGCAGCCCCGCCATCCGCAAGGACAAACCCATCTCGGTCGCGATCCCAAGGGCGGCTGGCTTTTGTCGGTTCATCATTTCGCGTAGACAACGCTTTTGCTGCAGAAAAACCAGCCATGCCAAGCGGTGTGGACGCACATTCTGAACCACCGGCAATGACCACGTCACAGTCACCCCAAGCAATGAGTCTGGCCGCCTCCCCCACACAATGCAAGCCAGTGGTGCAGGCAGTGACGATGCTTAAATTTGGGCCAGTAAAACCGTATTGAATGGAGATTTGCCCAGCGACCATATTGATAATCGACGAAGGAATATAAGTGGGCGCCACCCGTCGAACGCCAGACTGATGAAGTGCAAGCGTGTTCTTTTCGGTCAAGTGCATGCCGCCGATACCGGAACCAAACACAACCCCGACACGGTCGGCCGGCGTCCTGTTATCGTCCATAAATCCAGCATCCTTAATGGCTTCATTCGCGGCAGCCACGCCATAAAGGATGAACGGATCGAGTTTGCGTGCTTCCTTCGCCGACACATAACGTGTCGGGTCGAAATCCTTCACCGTCGCGGCGATTTTTGTTGGGAAATTGGTGACATCAAAGTGCGTGATATGTGTCACGCCAGAACGCCCAGACAGCACAGCCTCCCATGATTCTTGGGCCGACAGACCTACTGGACTGATAGCGCCTAAACCCGTAATCACCACGCGTTTGCCTTTCATTGTCCTCTCCCAGGGATTTGCATCGTTTCAACAAAAAAGGCAGTGCCGAGGCACCGCCTTTTTCTCGATTGAAGCCTATATCAAATCAGGCATTTTCAACGTTTGCTTTGATGTAATCAATGGCCGCCTGAACCGTCGTAATCTTCTCGGCTTCTTCATCAGGAATTTCTGTGTCGAATTCCTCCTCAAGCGCCATCACCAATTCTACCGTATCCAGTGAGTCCGCACCCAGATCATCAACGAACGATGCTTCCGGAGTGACTTCCTCTTCTTTCACACCCAATTGCTCAACAACAATTTTCTTTACGCGTTCTTCGATCGTGCTCATGACTTAAATTTTCCTCCAAATGCAGGCCGAAAAGTGGCACTTGCGCTAGTTTATGAATTCTACAGGACTTTGCAAGTCCCAAATGGCGTTATCAAACTGGTTTGACCTCAGTCCATGAGCATGCCGCCGTTTACATGCAGTACGGTGCCTGTGATATAACCGGCTTGTTCTGACACGAGAAAACTGACGGCATGTGCAATTTCCTCAGGCTGTCCCAGGCGGCCTGCCGGAATCTGCGCGAACAATTTTTCGCGCTGCTCGTCACTCAACGCACGCGTCATGTCGGTATCAATAAAACCAGGCGCAACCACATTGACAGTAATGCCTCGTTGACCAACTTCACGCGCCAAAGATTTACTGAAACCAATCACGCCAGCTTTGGCGGCCGCATAGTTTGTTTGACCGGCATTGCCCATGCTGCCAACCACAGAACCAACAGACACTATTCGCCCCCAACGCTTCTTCACCATCCCTTTCAACACACGCTGGGTGAGCTTAAATATAGCGGTTAAATTCGTGTCGATCACAGCTTGCCATTCGTCCTCTTTCATCCGCATCATCAAATTGTCGCGGGTGATACCAGCGTTGTTAACCAAAATATCCGGAAGTCGGCCAACGGTGGTATTGAACCAATTGACTAGGGCTGATAGATCTTCATCAGATGTGACATTCAAGCGTATGCCCACACCCTTGTCACCAAGATATTCGGTAATCGACTCGGCACCAGAATCGGTGGTGGCCGTACCAACCACATAGTGTCCATCCTCTGCCAGGCGTTGTGCAATGGCCCGACCTATGCCACGAGACGCGCCCGTGACCAGTGCGACTCTCTGTTCCATATTTGTTCCCATTTTTTTACTCACTCAACGACTTCAACAGTTCTGATTCCAAATCGATAGTAGGTAAGCGACGCGCAACGCGTTTCATTAAACCGCAAAGTACTTTACCCGGACCACACTCATACGCGGCCTCAACCCCTGATTCCACAACAAATTGCAGCGTTTGAGTCCACCGCACCGCGCTGAACAATTGGCGATAGAGCCCGTCGCGAATATCGCCTGGGCTGGCATACAACGTGGCATCAACGTTTCGTATCACTGGCAGTTTCGGTGTCCGGATATCAATGTCTTCCAAAGCACGCTTAAGTCGCTCTGCCGCTGGTTTCATCAAGGCACAATGCGAGGGTACAGAGACCGGCAATGGAATGACACGTTTCGCTCCCGCTGTTTGACATAGCGAAGCGGCTCTTTCCACTGCATTCGTGTGACCTGCTATCACAACTTGCCCTGGACTATTGAAGTTCACCGCTTCAACGATTTCTTTCCCGGCAACCTCCTTACAGCACTCGATAACCTTATCGTCATCAAGTCCCAGAATCGCACACATTGCCCCCTTCCCTTCCGGCACCGCTGCCTGCATCAGCTGACCGCGAAAGCGTACAAGTTGCACGGCGTCCTCAAAACTCATCGCCTCAGCCGCAACCAGCGCGGTAAATTCGCCTAAACTGTGACCTGCCAGAATATCGCCCGTGAGACCTGTTGATTGGCCCACGCGCCATAGTGCGATGCTCGCAGTAAGAATTGCTGGCTGCGTGTACTCGGTCTGATTGAGCTGTGTTTCTGGGCCTTCTTGGCTGAGCCTCCAAACATCGAAACCCAAGATGTCAGAGGCCTCAGAAAATACATCTTTGACAATAGGATGTTCGGCATAGCCCGACAGCATGCCGATGCGCTGTGAACCCTGTCCAGGAAACATGAAAAATTTTTGATAGCCCATCGTTTTGATCCCACCCTAAAAACGAAGCAACGCCGATCCCCAAGTGAACCCGCCTCCGAAAGCTTCCATCAATATCAACTGCCCCCGCTTAATCCGGCCATCCCGTACCGCTTCATCAAAAGCCAATGGAATCGATGCAGACGATGTATTCCCGTGTTTGTCAATGGTCAAGACCACCTGATCCATGGACATGCCCAATTTTTTGGCTGTTGCTTGGATAATCCGGATATTCGCCTGATGCGGGACAAGCCAATCAATTTCACTTTGGTCGATATTTGCCGCCTCCAACGTCTCATCAACAATCTGACTTAAAGTGCGCACAGCCACCTTAAAGACATCATTGCCACTCATGTGAATGTAAGACTCGAGACCTGTTCGATCCGCCAGTGGATGCGGTGCGTAAAGCAACGGTTCGTAGCTACCATCCGCATGAATATGCGTCGAAATAATGCCAGGCTCATCGGCTGCGCCAAGCACCACGGCGCCAGCACCATCCGCAAACAAGATGCAGGTTGTTCTATCCGACCAATCACACAGGCGACTCAGCACCTCAACGCCAATCACAAGCACTCGACGCTTATGGCCAGTACGAATGAACTGATCGGCAATGCTTAATCCGTAAACAAATCCACCGCAGGCTGCTGTAATATCGAATGCCGGGATCCCAGGACAATCCAGTTTCGCTTGTATCAAACATGCGGTACTTGGAAAGCTTCGGTCTGGCGTGACTGTAGCCACGATAATCATATCAATATCGCCGGGCTGCAATCCTGCCATGTCCAACGCTCGTCGCGCGGCCAATGTCCCTAGCGACGTTGCATTTTCGTCTTCACTGACGATGTGCCGTTGGTGGATCCCCGTTCGTTCAACAATCCACTCATGCGAGGTATCCACCATTTTCTCAAGATCATGGTTGGTTCGAACTTTCTTCGGTAGCGCACTACCAGTGCCAAGTACTTTGCTATACTTCACAAGTCTTCCTCGTTGCCGTCTATCTTTTCCAAATGGCGCCAGATCCTTTTCGGAACGTCGCCATGAATTTGTTTCAGTGCCTCTTCCATCGCTTGTGCTGCTGCCGCTTCGTCGGCGTGTCCATGGCTTTTGACCACAACTTTGTCAAATCCAACGAAGCTCGCCCCATTATAGCGATCGGGATTAATTTCGTTCCGCAATTTTCGCAATCTAGGGGCTAACAGGTATTTCAGGACCTTTCCTTTAACACCTTTGAGCAAGCGCTTTTGAACCAACTCAGCAAAGTAGAAGGACAAGCCTTCTGCTGCTTTTAATACTGAGTTACCAACAAACCCATCGCACACAACCACATCTATCGGGCTACAAAAGATATCCTGCCCCTCGACAAATCCCACAAATTGCCCGTAAGGACAGCCGGCTAACAAATTGGCCGCTTGGCGAACGCGGTCACTGCCCTTGTTGTTTTCCTTACCAACATTGAGCAAACCAATCGTCGGCCTGTCATGCCCGTCAACTTCTTTAGCCAGGACCGCGCCCATAATGCCAAACTGGTACAATGTTTCCGAGTCACAGTCGACATTGGCGCCCAAATCCAACATGCGCGTGAATCCATGCGCACTTGGCAATACCGTGGAAATCGCTGGCTTCGCAATCGTCGGACACATGTTTAGGGACCGTCGTGCAAAGGCCATAAGTGCGCCGGTATGCCCCGCACTCACCATCCCATCCCCCTCTGCTGCCGCGAGCATAGTTAACGCTCGGCTCATGCTACTATCAGATTTGCTTCTTAAGGCTTGTGAGGGACGGTCATCCATGGTGACCACTTGCGGCGCGTGTAGAATACGATACCGGTTCGGTGTGATATTGGGAAGTGTGGGCTTAAGTGGTCTGATCTGATTTTCGTCACCGACCAGATAAACAAATAGGTTCGGATGGCGCTGCATTACAGCAAACGCCGCCCGAACCATTGTTAGGGGACCTCGATCGCCCCCCATACAATCGACAACGAGCTTAACTCGACGATCTTCGGCAAGTGCCCGCACAGGAGTTAGATGATCTTGCGGCCTTTGTAATAACCGTCTGGCGTCATATGGTGACGTAGGTGCATCTCGCCGGTCGTTTGGTCTTCACTAATGGTGGGTGCACGCAATGCATCATGCGAACGGCGCATGCCACGGCGTGAACGAGATTTTTTGTTTTGTTGAACAGCCATTGTTGGTCTCCTAATTGCCCAAGTTGAGAGATCGAATTATCACTTAGACAGCAAATCTTTCAAATTTTTGAAAGGCTGCTGTGTTCTATGTTCATTTACCAGCGCATCATCCTCATTGCTCAATCTGTGTCGATGAGCACAGTGTTCCGACGCCGAGTGGACTGGCGCAATCGGTAAGTCCAGTAATAATTCATCCAGTAAATTGTCATGCAGGGCCACCCCGCCATCTTCATCCATGATAACCGGCTCTACCTCAGCGAGCACGCGTTTGGCCTGCTCATCACTGGCGACCACCAGCCACTCAAATGTGCGTGCCACCGTATACGGCACCGGCTGCAAGCACACTTGGCAAGTCATTGTGACCTGTCCTTCCATCTGTCCCGTGAGATGAAGCCAGCCTTCTGCGTCTCGGTGGGCGCTCACGCGACACGCTACTTGATGCGGCGCATCTTCAATCAGAAGCATGTGAACGCGTGGCTCATTCGCCAACCGAAGCTGCCCACTGAGTTCTATTGCCTCTTTGGCAAGCCGCGCTGGATTAATCCGCTCGGGTAGTACACGCTCTTTCATAGGCGCGCAATAATACCCATTTGTCGCCATCTGGTCAAAAAAATTGCATGTCGTCAGCCTATAAGGTGATAATTTGCCCCTTCCGGTTTGACAGGGACACCAAATGCGACTGATTTTGGCTTCTTCTTCTCCTTTTCGCCAAATGTTGCTGGCAAAACTTCAGCTGCCATTTGAAGCACAGGCACCAGAAATCGATGAACAGCCTCAGGCGAATGAGCCACCCGAGTCACTGGTGATGCGTTTAGGAAGCGAAAAGGCAAACGCCATTGCCCGTGTCAATCCCGATGCCTGGGTGATCGGCTCTGATCAAGTGGCCTTTCACCGTGGCCAAATTATTGGCAAACCGGGCTCTCGCGCTGCAGCCATTGAGCAATTACTCAGTTTTTCTGGCCAGACGGTCAATTTCTATACCAGTGTTGTCCTAGTCAGCCACGTCAATAATATCGAAAAAACGGCGATTGACGTCACCGCGGTCAAATTTCGAAAGCTCACTCGCCAACAAGTGACCTACTACATCGACACGGAACAACCTTTAGGTTGTGCGGGAAGTTTCAAGTCGGAAGGGCTTGGTGTTGCGCTTTTTGATTCCATTCACACAGAAGATCCCAATGCGCTGATAGGATTACCACTGATCAAACTGGTTCAACTTATGACGACAGCCGGGATTGATCCTCTATGTCCGAAAGCGAACGCTTAAAGGTCCATATGCTTAGGGACTTGAAACTTTCGACAAGGAGGTGTGGTTCTGCCGAAAGCAGCTGTTCTCGTGGATGCGCACCATGGGTCACCGCCACTGCCCCAACATTGGCAGCCTTCGCCATTTGTATATCATGGGTCGTATCACCAATCATCAAACTCTTTTCAGGCCTACAGCCTGTTTTGCGAAGCACATAGAGCAACATTTGAGGGTTCGGTTTGCCGACATGTTCATCTGCACAAGCGGTGACGGAAAAATCGGGTAGCGTTGGATACGCGGCGAGCGCCCTATCTAATCCACGTCGGGATTTGCCGGTCGCCACCGCAAGTTTCACCCCATTCCGATGAAGCGCCCATAGGTACTCAGACGCATATGTATGCAAGGGGCACGGTGCAGTGTCTCGTTCCACAAATGCTCGCTTATACGCCTCTGCCAACTTTTTCTTATCCTTATCAGACTTAAGCAATGGGAAAAGGCGATCCAACGCGGGCCCTAGACTCAAACCAATGACCTGCCGAATCTCAGCTTCGTCCGGTGCTGGCATGCCCAACTGTCGAGCGGCATCGCGAACACTTTCAACAATCTTTCCGACCGAGTCTACCAACGTGCCATCCCAGTCAAATACCGCCAACTCAGGCACCTGGTTCATCACTTAGCTCCCCCAAGGGTACGCCAGAGTTCCGGCAGGTCGGCACAAATTTCGATTCTGTTACCGTTTTCTTTTTCTAGGAAACTGAGCTTCCAAGCGTGCAAGCCCAATCGATCAATCCCCTTTGATTTTTCGATTTCCTTAAGGTGCTTATCGGTCCGGTATTTGTCGTCACCTATGATGGGACACCCCATCGCTGCGCAGTGCACTCGAATTTGGTGTGTGCGCCCGGTCACAGGCATCGCCTCCAACCAAGCGAACTGACCTCTTTGCGCAATCAATCGATAATGCGTTAACGCAGGCTTGGCAGCATGTTCTGTTGTCGTTGCCGCCACTGCTTTCATAATTCGTTCGCCTCCAGTTCGAGTCCGCGGCACGATGGCAAAATCGACAGACTGAACTTCCCGAGGCCAACGCCCATGAACAATACATTGATACGTTTTGCGCATAGTGCCTTGCCGAAGCTGCTGGTGCAGCCACCTTAACCGACTGCGCTTCGTTGCAATGAGCAATATGCCCGAAGTATCGCGATCAAGTCGGTGCACCAATTCAATCGACGTTTTCGATAGGCCGGGAATGGCCCGAAGCACCTCAATCACACCAAACTGAAGGCCACTACCACCGTGAACTGCCACACCGGATGGTTTGTTCAGAGCAATCCATCCATCGCCTTCAGCAATAATCGAACGCTCAATTTTTGCCATCAACCGCCGGGGAATCGAAGGTGCACGTTTCTCGGGCGCTAATTCCACTGGCGGAATTCGAATCAGATCGCCGGCTTCAACCCGATAGTCGGCTTTACATCTACGCTTGTTAACGCGCACTTCCCCCTTGCGCAACATACGATAAATTCGAGAACGCGGCACGCCTTTCAGCCGTGCCATCAAAAGATTATCAATGCGCTGGCCTGCCCTGTCTTCAGGCACAGTCCAAAGTTGTACCTCTGAGTTCAATGCGCGCGACCTTCTCATTTCTTTGGAAAGAAATTATCGCACAATAAAGCACCGACACAATGACTATTTAAAAACCTCCCTAGGCAAGTTACACTCGAGCCCGGTCTATTCTTCGATATTAGACATATCATGATGCCACTTATCGAGTTCGCTCCACTCGTTGTTTTTTTTGGTCTCTATCAACTGGCGGATATTTATGTGGCGACGACTGGCCTTCTCATTACCAGCACCGCTCAACTATTCTTCATTCGCTGGCGAACTGGCACAGTCAGCCGTTTCCGGATGGTGGGCTACATAGTCCTTGTATGCTTTTCCGGACTGACACTTGTTTTACACGATCCGACGTTTATCAAATGGAAACCGACGATTTTCTTGGGGCTCTTGGCTTTGCTTATACTGATCACCGATAGAATGGGAAAACCACTCATAGCGCGATTATTCGTGGCATTTGATAGCGATCTTAACCAGATAGATGCCCTCGTTTGGCGCAAGGTGTCCACGTTATGGAGTCTCTCTTATTTTTTGCAAGCGCTTGGTAATTACTGGTTTGCCTTTTATATGCCGGAATCCGTCTGGGTCAATTTCAAGGTATGGGGATTGACTCTTATGTCATTTGTCACCATCATCGCGACCGCCGTCGTCTTGCGTCATCAATGCGACAGCCCAATAGGAGAATAGTGATGCTTTATGTCATATTTGCCGAAGATGCGCCGGAAAACAGCCACCTCAGGGGCCAATACAGCAATGCGCATCGACAACGATTGCAACAGTTACTGGATGAAGGTCGTCTGGTGCTTGCAGGCCCATGTCCGCGCATTGATCAAGACATCTCAGGCACGTCTGGTTTCACAGGCAGCCTCATTGTCGCCGAATTTGACTCTTTAGATGAGGCACAACAATGGGTTTCCGAAGATCCCTATGTAGTGCATAAAATCTACAAAAATGTATCCATCAAGCCGTTCAAGCAGGTATTGCCATGACGCCAGTCGATCGAAAGCAATTGATTTATCGCAAATTAACCGAGACCCTTTCGCCAACCAAGCTTGACGTCATTGACGAAAGTGACCAGCACATTGGGCACGCACAAGCAGGTGGCGCCGGCCATTTTCGCGTGGTGATACAAAGCGCCCAACTGGCAGAGCTGCCCCGCGTAAAGGCACATCAAAAGATTTACCAAGCTTTGGCGGATCTGATGGGCTCTGAAATCCATGCGCTTGCCATTGAGATTTTACCGGTTACAGACGATTGAGCTTCCGTATCGGTTCGAATAAAGACCGGAAATTCGGGCATTACACTGTCGGTGCGGGGCGCTTAGCCTCGCTGCTGACAACGTCAACTCTTGTGGGGAGTTTATCGTGCAAAGAAAGATTGAAATGGCGCGCCCGGAAGGATTCGAACCTCCGACCACCTGGTTCGTAGCCAGGTACTCTATCCAGCTGAGCTACGGGCGCTCTTTTGATTGCAACCAGCGTTGCTGGCGAGCGGTATTATCAATATCGCCTCCCTGCTTGTCAATAATGGATCCAAAAAAAATTTCATTTGGTAACATATCCGGCAAATTGAAGATATTGAGTATACGAAGATGACTCTGACTCCTGCCCCACTTTGGAAGCGAATACTGGCCGCCGTCTACGATGGACTGGCCGTCATAGGGCTGCTTATGGGCGTTTTCGTCGTCATATTTGTGACCGCAATACTTATCCTTGGCAAATACGCCGTAATCGAAGAGCATGTTCTTTGGGGAAGCTGGATCGTGCGAAGCATAATGCTGCTTTCTGTCTTCATTTATTTTCACTTATCCTGGCGCAACGGTGGACAAACGCTCGGCATGAAGTCTTGGCATCTTTATGTGATTCGGCCTGACAAACAACCCATTACCCTGTGGCAATCAGCCCTCCGTTTCATATCCGGCCTCCTGGTCATTGGTTGGCTGTGGTGCCTCGTCGACCCACAAAAACGTGCGTTACAAGACATTGTGTCGAACACACGCCTGTTGCAAAAAGCACCTTCGAACTAATGAAGCCGACTTAATCGGTAGTGAGCAAGTAACGCGATAATTCCCACTGGCAATAAGACACCAAAAAACGGTGATATTCCGTAGACAAGGGAGAATGGCCCGAAAATTTCGTTCAATGTCCAAAAACCAAGGCCTATAAGCACTCCAGACAAAAGCCGAACGCCTACACTGACATGCCTTATGCTGCCAAATACCATGGCACCACCGAGCATCATCATGACAATAATGGTGATCGGCTGAAACACTTTTCGCCAGAAAGCCAGCTCATAGGCTCCCGCATCAAGCTGACTCAGCTTAAGAAAGTCAATAAAACGATATAACTCCAGTATATTCATGGCATCCGGCTGCAAATCTGCCGAGTCCAGATTGGTTGGAGTTAATTGACTATGCCATACCTGTTGTATAGCTGGTTGGCGAGTGATTTTGTCCTCACTAATCGCAACATTAGTGACTTGCACCAAGCGCCACTGATGATTGCCTTGGTATGTCGCTCGCTTGGCAAGCGTGATGCCCTGAACACGAAAGTTTTCATCCAGTTGGAATAGCCGGACATCGTTCAATACAGCACTTTGCTCACGCGTTACGCCGCGTACGACCTGTCCAATATACACAAAAAGATCTTCGTCTTTCGCCCATAACCCTTTGCCAGAAGCCACAATACGTCCGCCCGAGACCGCATTTCTATGAATCTCTTGTGCCCACTGCGTTGCTGTCGGTGCCATAAATTCTCCGACCAAAATAATCAACGCAACAAAGGGCAATATCATCCGGCCACAGGCCATGATAATCGCTGACGGGCTCAGGCCGATCGCCCGAACGATAGTTAACTCGTTGCGGCTGGCGAGCAGACCAAGCGCGCCCATCAAGCCAACAAGGGTCCCCATTGGTAAGAACTCATACAAAAATACCGGGAAGTGCAAAAACAAGTACGTTAACGCCAACGGCATGGTGTATTGATGCTTGCCCACGTTCGGAAGGTCATCCATAAATAGAAACAGCATCCGGAGCCCTACCAGAAAAAAAAGGGCGAGAATAATCCCGATAAGCGCGGTTTTTCCAAGATAACGTCGAATGATATTCATTATTTTTGCCAACGCCTGCGATAAAATATGCCCGACTCCAATATGACGTAGCTCAATGCCACCAAGTGCACCCACCACAGCCCTATGTACATTGGCAAGTGTCCTTTCTCGACACTATTTCGACTCAAACTGAGCAATCCAATATACACAAGATAGGCGGCCAATGCCGGCAGTAGCCGTGCATATTGCCCTTCTCGAGGACGCGTGCGTGCCAATGGCACTGCCACCAGCATGAGAACCACAACCGAAATTGCCGATGAAATCCGCCATTGAAGCTCTGCAATGGCAGCACGATCGTGAGCGGCCCACAACTCTTCTGTTGGTGTGGCCGAAATTCGTAATCGGGTTGGTTTTGCTAGCGGCTCAGGAATGCTCACTAGGTATTTGCCAAACTTTGTGATCGATGCCTCGCTCATATCAATGGGCAAGGAAACCTGTTCACCATTATCAAGCACTAGAAAGCGCTCATCATTTTCCATGCGTAGGATTTGGCCGTTGTCTGACGTCACAACGCGAATGTCATCTCTATCGTGTTGCGGAATCTGTGCCATAAATACGCGCTTCATCCTACCGTCCGAATCCTTCTCATAGACAAACACAATCGTCCGACCGTCGCTGCTCTGATGAAATCGCCCGGCTTTTAACAAAACCAAATCTCGTTGTGCTCGCTGCTTGTCAAGTATTGACTGTTGTTTGGCAGTTGCCCAAGGCGTTAGCCATGCGGTCAAGCCTAGGGCCACCATCGCCAAGATCAGTGCTGGGGTGAAGACCGTTCTCATTAACCATCCATGACCAAGCCCAACGGCTCGCATCACGTTGATTTCTTGGTCCGCATACATTCTTGCCAAGGCGAGCAATGAACCTAAAAACAGCCCTAGTGGGAGAAGCAGTCCCAAAATACGCGGGATTTGCAACAACAACAATTGCCCTATCAACTCACCCGACAACTCTCCTGATGCCGCATGGCGAAGGTAATAGACAAGCCTATGCAAACTGAAGATGAGCAGCAACACGAGCAGTAGTGCCGATGAACTTTTTAGAATTTCAGACCGGATATATTTCTTTAACAGCATCAATAGTTGCGTCCAATGGCGTTGGGTTCATCAAGCGTCAATGTGCGCGGTCATTTTAACAGATTGAAATCGCAAAGCTCTGCATTTTTTCAACATCAATGATAAACTTACGGGCTCGAATGAGATCACTTGCCCTTGATGTGAATCGGAAGCGATTATCCAGATCTTCTTTCGATATCATATGGCACTATCCTCAACATCGATTGGAGTTTTTATGGAATACTTTGTCAAAAGTGGCCAACCGGAAAAACAACGAACCAATTGCCTGATTATTCCGGTATACGAAAGGCGTAAGCTGACCGAGTCCGGAGAAAAACTTAACAAAGAATGCAATGGAAAAATCGCCCAAATCATGCGGCGAGGCGACATGGACGGTGAATTTGGCCAGATGCTGCTCTTGCACGATGTCGCGGGTTGTCTGGCTGATCGTATTTTGCTGGTCGGTGTGGGCAAGGAACGTGCCTTGGATATATCACGGTACCGGAAGCTGCACAAAATGGTTTTGGCACAACTTGGTAAGACCGGTGCCACAGAAGCCTACAGTTATCTGACCGAGCTATCGCTGAAAGGTCGCGATCTGTACTGGAAAGTCCGTTTTGCGGTCGAAGCCTGTGAAGAGCATCGCTATCGCTTTGACGTCTTCAAAACCGAGAAAGCTTCGGACAAAACCAACCCCAAACGCTGGGTTATCGATGTTGGATCGCGTCGTCATCTTCCTGTCGGCGAAAGCGCTGTCAAGCACGGCCAGGCAGTGGCAATTGGTCAGAATGAAGCACGTACGCTCGCCAATCTCCCTGGCAATGTATGTCATCCGCAATATCTGGCCGAAAGAGCTCGCCAGCTCGCACAATCCCACCCCAACCTAGAAGTGCAAGTGATTGAACAGGATGAATTGGAGCGCATGGGCGCCGGTGCTTTCGTTGCTGTGGCTAAAGGCTCAAAACGCCCGGGTTGCTTGATCGTCATGAAGTATACCGGCAACAAAGACAACAAAACCGAGGCCCCTATCGCTCTGGTTGGCAAAGGCATCACCTTCGACACCGGTGGTATCTCGCTCAAGCCAGGCGAAGCCATGGATGAAATGAAGTTTGACATGGGCGGCGCGGCCAGTGTTTTTGGGACAATGCAAACAGTATTGGCCCTCGACCTCCCTCTGAATGTTGTCGGACTCGTCGCCGCCGCAGAAAACATGCCGGATGGTGGTGCGACAAGACCTGGTGACATCGTCAAGACATTGTCAGGCAAAACAGTGGAGATTCTGAACACAGATGCCGAAGGGCGCTTGGTCTTATGTGACACTTTGACCTATGCTGAGCGCTTTAATCCAAGCTATGTCATCGACATGGCGACATTGACCGGCGCCTGTGTGATTGCGCTCGGACACATTGTTTCTGGGCTGTTCAGCAATCACAACCCGTTGGCTAATGAGTTGCTGTCGTCTGGTGAAGAAGCCGCCGATCTGGCTTGGCGAATGCCTTTGTTGCCTGAATATCATGAGCAGCTAAAAAGCCCATTTGCGGATTTCTCAAATCTTGGCGGACGACCTGGAGGTGCCATCACCGCAGCATGTTTCTTGTCCAAATTCACGGAAAAATACAAGTGGGCTCACTTGGATATTGCCGGCACAGCATGGAAATCGGGCGCAGAAAAGGGTGCTACGGGAAGACCTGTGCCACTTTTGGCACAATTCCTTCTTAAGCAGGCTGGATTGGCTAACTGATGAAGGCGATTTTTTGGGAGCTTCCTGAAAATTTGTCCATGGATGCGTGGGCCATTTCTGTCGTACTGCAACACTATGGTCCGCGCACTCACATCGCGGTGCTGACGCCAGATATCCGTAACGCGGAACAATTGGATGAGTTGCTGTGGCAACTCCCCGATCGCTTTATTGCACACGCACTCGCTGATGAAACAACGGCATCCAAAGCGCCTGTCGTCATTGGCCCGAGCGTCCAACCGGCAAGTCGTCCCTTTGAACACGCCATCAATCTATCGGAACGCCTAGCAATCAACGAAATACAGTGCCACACATGGCATGAACCAGTGCCAGCCGATGAGGCAGATCGGCAAGAGGCTCGAAAACGATTTAAATCGTATCGCCAGCAAGGGGTGCAAACAGAATTTAAGCCGTGGACAGGGGCTGACAATGACATCCAAGGATGAACGTACCAGTTTACTGGAAGAACTCATCGCCATACGACGATCTCTATCTGGCGCCAGTCAGAATGGAGATGTGCCACTGCTGGATGATGTTGTCACAGACGTCGGGCAAGTGGAAAATGTGGCGCCCATATTGTCTGACGCCATTGCTGTCCCGCCAGCAGAGACACACCATCAGGCACAGGAAAGCTGGCAAAATTTCTGGGTCCACCTGATTGCCTGGACAGACACGCTTGGTGAAAAAGATCAGTTGCTTGCACAAAAAGTTTTTCATGCGTTGCAGCAACAGCTGGCCAATGCCTGGCAAAGTGCGTACGAACAAATGTATCAACAAAACCCAAACAACAAGTAAAGAGCTATGAGCGGAAACAATCAAAGCAACAAAGAAATGCCAAAGACTTTCGACCCTGCATCGATCGAAAAGAAATGGTATGAATTTTGGGAACATTCTGGGTTCTTTAAGCCGTCAGGTGTGGGACCAGCCTATAGCATCGCGATTCCGCCGCCAAACGTGACTGGCTCACTCCATATGGGGCACGCCTTCCAAGACACCCTGATGGACACACTCATTCGTTACCACCGCATGAAAGGGTATAATACCCTTTGGCAAGTCGGGACCGATCATGCGGGCATTGCAACGCAAATGGTCGTTGAACGTCTTCTTGCGCAAGAAGGAAAAACCCGGCATGACCTTGGCCGTGAAGCTTTCGTGCGCAAGGTCTGGGAATGGAAGGAAACTTCAGGCGGCACCATTACCCAACAATTGCGTCGTATGGGCGCCAGCGTCGACTGGTCACGTGAACGCTTCACCATGGACGAAGGCTTGTCAAATGCCGTTAAGGAAGTGTTTGTCCGACTGTACGACGAAGGCCTCATCTATCGAGGCAAGCGGTTGGTAAACTGGGATCCTAAATTCCAAACCGCCATTTCCGATCTAGAGGTCGAAAACAAGGACGAAAAAGGCTTCCTCTGGCATATCCGCTACCCGCTGGCAGAAGGCGCGCGCACAAAAGACGGCAAGGATTTTATTGTCGTGGCAACGACACGTCCCGAAACCATGCTTGGCGATTCGGCGGTTGCCGTCCACCCGGACGATGAGCGGTATGCCCACTTGATCGGCAAAAAGGTCGTGCTTCCTTTTGTCAATCGTGAAATTCCCATCGTTGCTGACGATTATGTCGATCGCGAATTTGGCACCGGCTGCGTCAAAATCACGCCAGCACACGACTTCAATGATTATGAAGTGGGTCGCCGTCACCAATTACCACTCATTAACGTGATGACGCCCACTGCCCATATTCGGAAAACAGCCGAAGCCTTTGACTGGAATGGCGCGCCAGTGCTCTCGGAGCAACGGGAAATCCCGGAGTATTTGGCTGGGCAGGACAGATTTGCTGCGAGAAAGGCTGTCATCGAATCTCTTGAGCAGCAAGGGTTACTTGAAAAAGTTGAAGATCACCATCTTAAAGTACCAAGGGGTGATCGTTCAGGCGAGGTGATCGAACCTTTGCTGACCGATCAGTGGTATGTCAAAGTCAAGCCCCTCGCCGAACCAGCGATAAAGGCCGTTGAAGAAGGCAAAATACAGTTTGTCCCCAAACAATGGGAGAATACCTACTTTGCTTGGATGCGTGACATCCAGGATTGGTGCATATCACGACAGCTCTGGTGGGGCCACCGCATTCCGGCTTGGTACGATGCTGACGGCAACGTTTATGTGGGTCGTTCGGAAGATGAAGTTAGGCAAAAGTACAAACTTGGGCCCGACACCCTGCTCCGACAAGATGAAGACGTACTTGACACATGGTTTTCTTCAGCCCTTTGGACGTTCTCAACCTTGGGCTGGCCTGACGACACGCCTGAACTGCGAACTTTCCACCCAACCAGCGTGTTGGTCACGGGCTTTGACATTATATTCTTCTGGGTCGCGCGCATGATCATGATGACCCTCAAGTTCACCGGTCAAGTCCCATTTCACAAAGTCTATGTGCACGGTCTTGTGCGTGACGGCGAAGGACAAAAAATGTCCAAATCAAAGGGAAATGTGCTTGATCCATTGAACATTATTGATGGCATTGATTTGGAGTCATTAGTCAAACAGCGTACGTTTGGCATGATGCAGCCTAAGAAAGCTGCGCAAATTGAAAAACAGACACGCAAAGAATTCCCTAACGGCATCGCACCACACGGTACTGATGCGCTTCGGTTTACCTTTCTATCACTGGCCACCACTGGCCGTGACATCAAGTTCGACATGAAACGCTTGGAAGGCTACCGCAACTTCTGCAATAAATTGTGGAATGCCGCCCGTTATGTGTTTATGCAAACCGATGGCCATAAAATTAGCCAGCCGGAGCACACAAATTTGACCGCAGCCGACCGCTGGATTTTGACATCGCTGCGTCAAGCCATTGAAACCTACGAGCAACATCTGGCCGAGTTCCGCTTCGATCTGGCCGCCAAAACAATCTATGACTTTATCTGGCACCAATATTGTGATTGGTATCTGGAATTGACAAAGCCTGTCCTGAACGGTGAAACAGATGACAGCACGAAGAATGCCACTCGATATACGCTGTTGTCAGTGCTCGAGCACTCCCTGCGCGTGCTGCATCCAATGATGCCGTTCATCACCGAGGCCTTGTGGCAAGAAGTCAAATCTCGACTGCCGGACGCCCCGACACAACCGAGCATTATGGTGGCGCCCTTCCCCGACATCTCGGCCTTAACCGCGGACCACGAGGCCTTTGACGACATTAGCTGGTTGCAAGGGGTTATCGAAGGCGTAAGAAACATTCGGGGAGAAATGAACATTTCACCCAGCAAACCATTAACCGTGTGGCTCAAAAATGCCGAGCCCAAGGACCACGAGCGACTCAATCGATACCGGCCGCTCCTGATGAAACTTGCCAAGTTGACACAATGTGAGGCGCTTCCTGAAGACCAAACGCCGCCGCCAAGCGCCACGGCCTTGAGTGGCCACCTTGAAGTGCTCATCCCTATGGCAGGCCTCATCAATAAAGAGGAAGAGCTGGCACGATTGGACAAAGAGTTGCAAAAACTGGAAAAAGAAAAGCAACAACTACAAGGAAAATTGAGCAACCAAAATTTCGTTGAACGGGCACCGGCGGAAATCGTCGAAAAGGAAAGACAACGGTTGCTTGATACGCAAGAAAAAATCAAAAAACTGACGGAAAAACGTGCGGAAGTGGCTGCGCTCTAACACAAGGAATGCCAAGGACGGCACGTCGCCTCATTAGAGGCTACACACACGTAGGACTTCAGTGGCTGTTGTCGTCCCGTCAGCCACTTTAAGTGCTCCGGATGTTAAAAGTGTTCGCATGCCCTCTTGCTCGGCAATGGCGCGAATCTTCTTGAGATCCGGGGAGTGAACGACATGCGTCCGAATCGTCTCACTGATCGTCATCATCTCATAAATGCCTTGTCTGCCCAGATAACCGGTCTGACGACAGTGTCGGCAACCAACTGCTTGGAACATCATCTCTGGTTTGGGCACTTCTGTTTTCACGAAAGGCAGCCAGTCCTTTTCATCACACGGCCGCGCCTCTTTGCAATGTGGGCACAAGACGCGAACCAGTCTTTGCGCCATGACACCAATCACCGTGGCATTTAACAAAAATGGCTCAAGACCTAAATCGAGAAGACGCGTAATGGCCGACGGCGCATCATTGGTATGTAATGTTGATAACACCAAATGGCCAGTCAGCGCTGCCTGTGCTGCCATTTCAAGCGTTTCTGGATCGCGAATCTCACCCACCATGATGATATCGGGATCTTGGCGTAATAAC
Organism: Gammaproteobacteria bacterium; assembly: GCA_003696665.1. Taxonomy (NCBI): domain Bacteria; kingdom Pseudomonadati; phylum Pseudomonadota; class Gammaproteobacteria; species Gammaproteobacteria bacterium. The sequence continues at coordinate 18,972 of RFGJ01000044.1, forward strand.
GCCCGAATGCCTGACGCGAAGGTCACCCCTGTTTCATGTTGCACTTGCACCTGATTGAACCGAGGTTCGATCATTTCAATAGGATCTTCAATGGTACAAACATTGACCGTCGGCACCGCCAAATGCTTTAGAGTGGTATAGAGGGTCGTGGTTTTACCGCTGCCAGTGGGTCCAGTGACCAGCACAATCCCATGCGGCCTTTGCACCATTTGCCGCCATGTCCGTTCATCCTCTATTGAAAACCCTAGCTCTGTATAGGAACGAAGCACCACGTCAGGGTCAAAAATCCGCGCCACCAGTTTTTCGCCGAATGCGGTCGGTAAGGTTGACAATCTGAGCTCAATTTCCTTGCCATCAGCAAGTTTGCTCTTGATTCGCCCATCCAAAGGACGTCGGCGTTCCGCCACGTCCATACGGCCCAGTATCTTCAAACGGCTGATCACTGCCGACGTGACCGTTCCGGGCAATTCGTAAATATTGTGTAATAGTCCATCAATTCGAAACCTCACTTTCCCGACGTCTCGACGTGGCTCAATATGAATATCACTTGCCCGTTGATCAAACGCATATTGCAATAACCAATCTACAATGCTCACAACATGGGAATCGTTGGCGTCGAGCTCCCCACTACGCCCAAGTTCCACAAGTTGCTCGAAATTATCGACAGCAAATTGCTTACGCTTTTCCCCTTCTGCACCACGTACGGAACGCGATATGCCATAAAATTCTTTTTGGTACCGACGGATATCAGCCGGATTGGCCAGCACCACCCGAATCGGCTTACGCAATGTATGCTCAAGCCCCGGCAGCCAAGCGCTGGTGTCAGGGTGACTTGCAGCGATGACAACACCCACTGCGTTATGTTCGATAGCGAGAATATGATGGCGCTCGGCAAAGGCGCGACTCATGACTGCCGTGACACGGTCCACGTCGACTTTGAGCGGATCGATGACCACGACATCCATACCGACCTCTCGACCAAGCCACTCGGTAATCTGTTGTGCGTCGAGTACTTGTTTGGTACGAAGATCAGTCAACCCGCAACACGCGACTTGTTCAATGGGTGTCAGCCCTTTTCGGGTCGCACTCCGAACTTTGAGCAGTGCGAGCTTAAAAGCGTCTGCGTCGATGCGCTTTTGCTGATAAAGCCTGGTCAGGATATCTTTTGCGGTACTTGGCGCGGTTTCCTTGCGGTCAGGCGTTGTCATAGGGATTTAACAGTCCTCAATCACCTTATCAAAATCTAAGCGATACACGTCGCACGCATTTCGTGTGGTTTGCCGTGCGATCTCTTCCGGGGATTCATCCCTAAGTTCGCACATTGCGCGAAAAACATCAAACAAATGAATCGGAGTATTCCTCTGACTGCGACATGTGGCTGGCCGCATATCGGGTGCATCCGTTTCCAACACGATGTCAGTCAACGGAAGTTCAACCACCAAGCGCCTTAGTTTGGCGGCTCGTGTGTAGGTGAAAGCCCCTCCAAA
>RFGJ01000045.1 GCA_003696665.1 Gammaproteobacteria bacterium
GCGTTTCGGTCTTCGCCTTCGATTTGGCGAGAAATCCCGCCAGCACGAGGATTGTTCGGCATCAACACCAAGTAGCAGCCAGCAAGGCTTAAATACGTGGTCAGTGCTGCCCCTTTTTGACCGCGCTCCTCTTTGTCGATTTGGACAATGACTTCTTGTCCTTCCTTGACCACTTCCTTGATGTCAGGCCGACCTCGGAAGGTATAACCTTCGGGAAAATATTCGCGCGAGATTTCTTTGAGTGGCAGAAAGCCATGTCGCTCTGCGCCATAATCGACAAAAGCGGCTTCCAAGCTCGGTTCAATGCGGGTGATTCGGCCTTTGTAGATATTCGCTTTTTTCTGCTCTTTGCCGGCGGTCTCAATATCAAGGTCATAAAGTTGTTGACCATCGACAAGCGCAACACGAAGTTCCTCTTCTTGAGTCGCGTTAATCAGTATTCTTTTCATAGTCACTGTCTCGAATCTTTGGGCGAGACATATGGTAGGCATACGGAGAAAATGCGCAGACAGCCGCGTACGGCTTCTGTGGAGATATCTTCGACCGCACAAAACGGTCGAAGGTCAAGCAGATATCAGAGTTTTCTCAATTTCTGCACTTCACCGAGACACCCCGTATTCTCTGTCGGGATGTCTTTGAATTCTTTTCCGTTTGACGCCTGTTGCGCCCGCGCCTTCACATGGCTCGCTACAACTAACACCATCCCGGACTGACGTTTGACATTTCGTTCAGCAAACCTGACGCCATCCGGCCTGACAATTCTTTTTCGTTTGTCCAGCTAATCAATGTTCCGACGCAAAAACAGAGTCTTTTTACCAGCGTCTATGTCGGACGCGTATGATGTCGGAGCTGTGACAACTTTTAATATTAGCAGTTGCCGTCAGCTTGAGCAATATAAACCGGCGAAAACTATTGTAAAAACAGTTTGTTTGCCTGCCCGGCGCAGCGCCCACGATGTCACTTTACGTGCGATGACCCACTGCTTGTACCGCAACAGCTTCCAGCCTGTCGATGGCCTGTGACAAAGTGTCATCGTCAGTGGCAAATGACAAACGAACATGTCCCGGTGCCCCGAATGCTGAGCCGGGGACCAGTGCGAGTCCAACTTTTTCCAGCAAAAACTCAGCAAATTGGATATCGTCATTGACGCCATCAATGGCTTCAATCACTTGACCCACGAACGGAAAACTGTAGAAAGTTCCGTCACTCGGTAGGCATTCAAGGCCGGGAATTTCCTGCAACCGCTGCCATAGATAATCATGTCGGCGTTTGAACACGGACACCATTGCCTTGACGCATGACTGATCGCCTTGCAGCGCCGCAACGGCAGCCGCTTGGCTGGGGGCCGCAGGATTTGACGTGCTCTGCGACTGGACTTTTTTCATGGCTTGAATGAGCGTTTGCGGTCCCGCTGCGTACCCAATACGCCAACCGGTCATCGCATATGCTTTAGATACGCCGTTTAAGACAATTGTTCGGTCATAAAGGTCTGGCGCCACATTGAGAATGTTGTGGAAGGGCTCGGGCGTCCACAAAATATGCTCGTACATATCATCCGTGGCAATCAGGACATTCGGATAGTGTCTCAGGACTTCAGCCAATCCTTTCAGTTCAGCCGAGGAGTAGGCAACCCCAGTGGGATTGCTTGGACTATTCAGCACCACCAATCTTGTTTTGGGCGTGATGGCAGCCTCCAATTGTGCCGGGGTTAGCTTGAGCCCCTGAGCCAGGGTAGTGGTGACAATCACTGGCTTGCCCCCAGCCAGATATACCATGTCTGGGTATGATACCCAGTAAGGTGCTGGAATAATGACCTCGTCACCATCATCGAGCAACGCCTGACAGAGGTTGTAAAAGCTCTGTTTGCCGCCACAGGACACCAAGATTTGTCCAGCCGTGTAATTGAGCCCGTTGTCCCGTTGAAATTTGTCAATGATGGCTTGCTTAAGCTCGGGGGTGCCGTCAACTGGCGTATATTTCGTTGCGCCCGCCCGGATGGCAGCGATGGCCGCCTCTTTAATGTGTTCCGGCGTATCAAAATCTGGCTCGCCAGTGCCAAGGCCAATGACATCTTTGCCTTCAGCACGAAGGGCGGCCGCTTTGGCAGCCACAGCCAGCGTCGGCGATGGTTTGACAGCGTTCAGTCGTGATGCGAGGCGGATATTCATGACAGCAACTCCGAGGTGTTTGCAAAAATCAATGGTACAATGGCCAGCATATGCTACCCCAAACCACATTGTGAGGCCATGCCGGAAAAGTTCCAATTGGTGTCTGACTTTCAGCCTGCAGGTGATCAGCCCGGTGCGATTGAGCGTTTATGCGAAGGTTTAGAGGCTGGGCTGGCACTCCAAGTGCTGTTAGGCGTGACCGGTTCCGGCAAAACGTTCACCATGGCCAATGTCATCGCGCGGTGTCAACGACCCACGCTCATCATGGCCCCCAACAAAACCTTGGCCGCCCAGCTGTATGGCGAAATGAAGGAGTTTTTTCCCCACAATGCGGTGGAGTATTTCGTGTCTTATTATGATTATTATCAGCCAGAGGCTTATGTGCCGGCGTCCGATACATTCATCGAAAAGGACGCGTCCATCAACGATCACATAGAGCAAATGCGTTTGTCGGCGACCAAAGCGTTGCTTGAGCGTCGGGATGTCATCATTGTCGCCTCGGTGTCAGCCATCTATGGCTTGGGTGATCCGGAAAGCTACCATGGCATGGTGCTCCATTTGCGCGTGGGGGACAAAGTGGATCAGCGCTATTTGCTGCGCCGTCTCGCCGATCTGCAATATGTTCGCAACGAAGTGGCTTTTCAACGGGGCACCTACCGCGTACGCGGGGACGTCATTGATATTTTTCCTGCCGAATCCGAGCAGGACGCCATTCGCGTCGAGCTATTCGATGATGAGATTGAGCAGATCCGTTTTTTTGACCCGCTCACTGGAGAAGTGCGCGGTCGATTGCCGAGAACGACCATCTACCCGAAAACGCACTATGTGACCTCGCGTGATCGTCTGTTGGCCGCGATTGACGAGATTAAGGTCGAGTTGCGGCAACGTTTGGATGAATTGACCAAACAGGGCAAATTACTCGAAGCGCAGCGGCTCGAGCAGCGAACGCTGTTTGATATTGAAATGATGCAGGAGCTTGGCTACTGCTCAGGTATTGAAAATTATTCACGGTACCTGTCCGGACGCGCGCCGGGTGAGCCACCGCCCTGTTTATTCGATTATTTGCCGCCGGATGCGTTATTGATCGTCGATGAAAGCCATGTCACTTTTCCTCAAATCGGCGGAATGTACCGAGGCGACCGTTCTCGTAAAGAAACCCTGGTGGAATATGGCTTTCGACTGCCATCGGCCCTCGATAATCGTCCCTTAAAATTTGAAGAATTTGAACGGCTCATGCCACAAACCATAGCGGTCAGCGCCACACCAGGGCCGTATGAAATGGAACGGCAGGGACAGATTGTGGAACAGGTGGTACGTCCCACCGGGCTTTTGGATCCAGAGGTTGAAGTGCGACCGGTGGCCAGTCAGGTCGACGATTTATTGTCAGAAATTCGCAAACGGGTCGATGTGAATGAACGGGTGTTGGTAACGACCCTGACCAAACGCATGGCCGAAGATTTGACCGAATATTTAGATGAGCATGGCGTTCGTGTGCGTTATCTGCACTCTGACATTGACACCGTTGAGCGCATGGAGATCATCCGCGACTTGCGTTTGGGCGCCTTTGATGTGCTGGTCGGCATTAACTTGCTGCGCGAGGGGCTCGATATTCCTGAAGTATCATTGGTCGCCATATTGGATGCCGATAAAGAAGGCTTCCTGCGGTCGGAGCGATCCTTGATTCAGACCATTGGGCGTGCGGCAAGAAACGCCAATGGTAAAGTCATTCTCTATGCTGATCAGGTAACTGGTTCCATGCAACGTGCCATCGATGAAACCAGACGGCGGCGCGCCATTCAAATGGCATACAACGAGAAACACGGCATTACGCCAAAAACCATTCGTAAAAAAGTGGCGGATGTGATGGAAGCGGGATACACCGACGACCGTGGCAAACGTCGCCGGGCTCAAGTGGCAGAGCAGGCAAGCCAATATGCGAGCCGTTCCAGTGAAGATATGGCCAAGCGCATCGCCGAACTTGAAAAAGCCATGTTTGAACATGCGCAAAATTTGGAGTTTGAGCAGGCAGCTGAGCTGCGCGATCAAATCCGAATATTGAGAGAAGCTTGGTTGCTGGATGGCAAAAAGGCCACCAAAACGGCCACATAGGTCATCGGCGTAACGCAACCTTTAGACGTTGGGCAAACGAGGTTTGGGGAAAGCGAACACACTCGATAGCCCTTCGCACAATCGATCGGTGGTGCGCTTTGACTTGACCGAGGGCGTACAAGTCCCTAGCATTCCGGGCGTGTTGATAGATCTCCAAAATGAAGAGTACCGCTGTGAGCGAGTTCGAAAATATCAAAAATCTGTGCCACGACGACATGCAGGCTGTGAATCAACTCATTCTCGATCGACTTAAGTCTGATGTCGCGCTCGTCAATCAACTGGGCTTGTATATCATTGGCGCTGGGGGGAAACGGTTGCGGCCGATTTTGGCCGTACTCAGCGCTCGCGCATTGGGCTATGAAGGCCGTGCGCATCACCTGTTGGCTGCCATTGTTGAATTTATTCATACCGCCACCTTGCTGCATGATGATGTCGTCGATGAAAGTCAAATGCGTCGGGGGCAAGAAACCGCCAATGCCATGTTTGGCAACCAAGCGTCTGTGTTGGTCGGCGATTATCTATACACGCGTGCATTCCAAATGATGGTGGAACTTGACAGAGCCAAAGTCATGCGTGTTTTCAGCGATACCACCAACGTGATTGCGGAAGGCGAAGTCAGACAATTGATGCATGTGAACAATCCTGATGTTACCGAGCTGGACTACATGAAAGTCATCCATGCCAAAACGGGTGTTTTGTTTGCCGCGGCCACTGGACTTGCCGCGGAAATTGCAGGATACAGTGAACAATTTGACGCCTTGTATGCCTACGGTTTGCATTTGGGGCAGGCATTTCAGCTGGCTGATGACGCCCTAGACTATATTTCAGACAGCGATACGCTTGGTAAAAATGTTGGTGATGACTTAGCCGAAGGCAAACCCACATTGCCGTTGATCTATGCACAGCAAAAGGGCACTGAAGCCCAACGTCATCTGATTCGCCAGGCCATACAAAACGGCGGACGGGAGAATCTCGGTGACGTGCTCAATGTGATTGAGGCAACCGGTGCCATCACCTACACCATAGAAAAAGC
>RFGJ01000046.1 GCA_003696665.1 Gammaproteobacteria bacterium
ATGCCGAAATTTGCCGCCTTTGCCATGTTATTTGCCATGGCAAATTCAGGACTGCCCGGCACATCCGGCTTTGTGGGTGAATTTTGGGTAATACTGTCGTCCTACCAAGCGAATATATGGGTTGCTTTCTTCGCGGCAACCACCTTGATCCTTGGTGCTGCCTATACGCTGTGGATGTATAAGCGAGTGTTCTTTGGTGACGCCGTCAAAGAAAGTGTCAAATCGCTGACGGACATTAATCGACGAGAATGGCTTATCCTCGCGGTTTTGGCGCTTTTCACCCTACTGTTTGGGTTGTGGCCGCAGCCAATTGTTGAGGTCGTCCAACCCAGTGTTGAGCATCTGTTACGTTGCGGTATTGAAACAAAACTGGCAACTATGACCAACGGAGTGTGCCACTAATGTTTGCGAATCCTAACCTTGCGCCACTGTCGGCTGAAATCTTCCTACTTACCATGGCCTGTGTGGTCATGGTGGTTGACTTGTTTCAAAAAGATAAGCAGCGCCGGTTGACGCTGTGGCTTTCGCAAGCGTCACTGTTTGTGACGCTGTTGTTGACGATGCAATCTTATGGGACAGAAAAAACCGTGCTGTATGATGGTTTTTGGGTTGTCGACAACCTTTCCATCATCTTAAAAAGTGCAATCCTCATTGTGGCAATGGCGGCATTGGCGTACGCGCCTAATTACATTAACGAGCGCAAGTTTTTGCGTGGCGAATATTATATGCTGGCGATGTTTGCCGTGCTTGGGATGCTGGTTATGGTCAGCGCCCATAATTTGCTCGTCATATATTTAGGCTTGGAGCTCTTGTCGTTGCCACTCTACGCTATGGTGGCCATGGAGAGAGACAATCCAAAAGCCTCGGAAGCGGCCATCAAGTATTTCGTGATGGGTGCGCTGGCGTCCGGCTTTTTGTTGTATGGCATGTCGCTGTTGTATGGCGCGACCCAGGAAATTGGTTTGCAGGCCTTTGCTGACGCATTGACAAAATTGAACGAGCAACCCCTGATGCTCAAGTTTGGCGTTGTGTTTATTGTCGCAGGTCTTGCATTCAAACTGGGTGCGGTGCCATTCCATATGTGGTTGCCGGACGTGTACCATGGTGCACCCACCTCAGTGACGCTTTTCATGGGCTCGGCACCAAAAATTGCTGCCTTCGGAATGTTGATGCGCTTGTTGGTTGACGGACTGTCGTCGGCTATAACCGAATGGCAGCCGTTATTGCTTGTGCTGGCGTACTTGTCGATTGCTCTGGGTAACGTTGTTGCGATTTCCCAGTGGAACCTGAAGCGAATGCTAGCCTATTCAGCCATCAGCCACGTCGGTTATTTCCTGATGGGAATTATTGCGGGCAATGCCGATGGTTACGCCGCATCAATGTTTTATATTCTCGTCTATGCGGTGATGACCTTGGCATCGTTCGGCATTATTATTTTCCTGTCGCGGGCTGGATTTGAATCAGATCGGCTGGAGGATTTTGCTGGACTTGCTAAACGCAGTCCATGGTATGCCGCGATGACACTGTTTACCATGATGTCGCTCGCGGGCGTGCCACCTTTTGTTGGTTTCTGGCCAAAGCTTGAGGTAATCATGGCGGCCCTGAATGCCGGCTACGTAGGTCTTGCCATTCATGCTGTCGTGTTTTCGCTCATCGGTGCTTACTACTATCTGAGGGTGGCAAAGGTGATGTATTTTGATCCGCCGAGTGAAGAGACGCCGATAGAAGCGAACTCTGGATTACGTCTCTTAATGAGTGTGAATGGTCTGCTAATGTTGGGGTTAGGACTCGTGCCTGGCTGGTTGCTGGCCTATTGCCTGAGTGCTTTCCCGGGTTAATTAAACCCCTTGAAAAATTTCAAGTTGACCCTATATAAGCGGCGCAGGCGAAAGAAGGCCTGCGCCGTTTTAGTTTGTAAGTCGTTCGTTATTAGGCCAATTTGAAAGGAGGTGTGAGTTATGAACGTCAAAAAACTCGTACCTTGGAATTGGTTTAAAGATGAACAAACTCACAACGAAAACGCACTCATGACCATGAGCGCTTCGCGTTCTTGGTTGGAGGCATTTAATCAATTACAAAGGGATATGGATCGTCTTTTTGACCATGTCTTCCACTCATTTGGAATGACCGCACCGTTGGCTACTGAAGCAGCATTTGGTGCGGGACAGCTTTTGTTCCGACCGAATGTCGATATTCGAGGCGGCGACAAAAACTATGAAATTGACGTCGAGTTGCCGGGCGTGGACGAAAAGGACATCAAATTAGAGCTCGTGGGTAACCGCCTGGTGATTCGTGGTGAAAAACAACTTGAACGGAAAACCGAGGACGAAAACGTTTATCAAATTGAACGGAGCTATGGACGCTTCGAGCGTGTATTAACGCTGCCAGATGACGCAGACGCCGAACATATCGAAGCACAATTTAAGAATGGCGTCTTGACCATCACGCTGCCTCGTCAGATTAAATCAGAAGAACAGGGACGCGTCATCGAGATCAAAAAAGCCTCTTGATGCTCAGTGTTTAGAGGCGCGCGACGGCGCGCCTAATTTTTTTTGTGGCCACGGAAGTCGGTTGCGACAGGTCTTTTTTTTCTGTAAGATCCGCACCCCTCGGCAAATTGCCGAGCGAAAACTCGTTTTTTAACTCCTTGCTGCATCCGGTGATACCGGAGTGGCTGCAAGCCGAGAGGAGAAATGCAATGCGACACTATGAAGTAGTATTCATGGTGCACCCAGATCAGAGCGATCAGGTGCCGACACTTATCGAAAAATACACCGAAATGCTAACGCGCGACGGTGGCAAAATACACCGCCTAGAAGACTGGGGGCGGCGTCAACTGGCCTACCCGATCAACAAACTGCACAAGGCACACTACGTTTTGATGAACATTGAATGCACGCAAGACGCATTGAATGAACTTGAAGCAGCATTCCGGTACAACGATGCGATTTTGCGTAATCTCATCATCCGCCGTAACGAGGCGATCACCGAGCCTAGCCCAATGGCAAAGAGCGATGATCGCAAAACGGTCAGTGTGCAAACAACCAAAGAGAGCGCCCCGTCAGAGGCGGCTGAGTAACCAGGCCTAAGGAGAATTTGATATGTCACGCTATTTCCGTCGTCGCAAATACTGCCGATTCAAGGCCGAAGGGGTCACCGAAATCGACTATAAAGATTTGGCGACGCTCAAAAACTATATTACCGAAACTGGCAAGATCGTGCCGAGCCGGATCACTGGGACGTCGGCAAAGTATCAACGCCAGTTGGCAACAGCGATCAAACGTGCTCGCTTTTTGGCATTGTTGCCCTACACGGACCAACATAAATAGTCGAATCGGTTGGTATGTTATCTTCTGCTCAATGCTGAGCAGGCAACGAATTTGAGGTCACAGCTATGGACGTAATCCTGTTGGAAGACATCCGGAAACTCGGAAAACTTGGGGATACCGTGAGTGTGAAAAACGGTTATGCGCGTAATTATCTCATTCCCCAAGGTAAGGCAGTTCGCGCGACAAAAGAAAATATCGCCATGTTTGAGCAGCGTCGCGCGGAACTGGAGAAGGCTGCAGCAGAAGCGCGTGCGGCAGCACAAGCCAGAGCTGATAAGCTCAACGGGTTGGAAGTGAAAATTGAGCGCTTAGCAAGCGAGGAAGGCAAACTTTTTGGCTCTGTTGGTACGGCCGATATTGCTGACGCGGCATCAGCGGCAGCAGGCGTGGAAGTGACTCGCCGAGAAGTTATGATGCCTTTCGGGGTCATTCGTTCAACCGGTGAATATGACATCGAGCTGTCGCTGCACACGGATGTTGACGCTAGAATCAAAGTGATTGTGGTTGCCGCAGAGCGCGCGTAAACACAACGCTTGCTGATAAAAACACCGCCGCTGCTGGCGGTGTTTTTATATCATCGTTCGATACTTGTTTCGGAAAAAGTACCTTTTGCGGTAAAGTATTCGTCCGACATGATGACCTTCTAGCACCATGACCTCGTCCAAGCCGCAAACTGTTGAGTATCTGAAAACACCTCCCCATTCTGTGGAAGCCGAACAGTCGGTCTTGGGGGGCATTCTTGTCGATCCCGATGCGTGGGATCGTGTGAGCGACTTGTTGGTCGAGCGTGACTTTTATCGCCATGACCACAGGTTAATTTTTCGTGCGATGACGGCGCTGGCGTCACAAAGTGAGCCGCTGGATGTTATTACCATTCATGATTTTCTGGAGCGGGAAGGGCTTGCCAAGGATGCCGGTGGCCTGCCTTATCTCGCGGAATTGGCGAAAAATACACCAAGCGCCGCCAATGTGCGTGCCTATGCCAAGATTGTTCGCGAAAAAGCGGTGCTCCGTGAGTTGGTGAGCGCGGCGAATGCGATAGTTGAGAAAAGCTTGTCACAGGAAGGGCATGCCGTTGCTGATGTACTGGACTACGCGGAGTCCCAGATATTTCGAATTGCTGAAGAACGTGAAAAAAACGACGCAGGTCCGCGAGGTGTGCAGGAGCTACTGCAGAGCGTGCTCGACCGAATTGAAGAATACCAAACCGCAGAAGGGGGGGTCACAGGTATTCGCACCGGATTCACTGACCTCGATAAGATGACCAGTGGCTTGCAACCTCAGGATCTTGTGATCATCGCCGGTCGACCGTCTATGGGAAAGACTACTTTTGCGATGAATATCGCCGACCATGTGGCAATCAAGGAAAAGAAGCCTGTATTGGTGTTCAGTATGGAAATGCCGGCGGAAGCATTGATCATGCGTTCAATTTCAGCTTTGTCACGGGTCGATCAGTCGAATTTGCGGAAAGGTCGTCTGACCGAAGCCGATTGGACGAACATCAACAGCGCCATTGGCTTGCTTGAGTCGCAAAGTAAACTTTACATTGATGATTCGCCTGGCTTGACGCCGACTGAGGTGCGTTCACGCGCACGGCGGCTGGCGCGAGAGCATGGCGGCCTGTCGCTGATTGTGATTGACTATCTACAGCTGATGCGCGTGCCGGGAATGGCGGAAAACCGCACGCTTGAAGTCTCTGAAATTTCACGATCGCTAAAAGCACTGGCTAAGGAACTCAACGTGCCAGTCATTGCACTATCACAGCTCAACCGGGGGCTGGAAACGCGTGGGGATAAGCGACCTGTTATGGCAGATTTACGGGAGTCTGGTGCGATTGAGCAGGATGCCGACTTGATTATGTTTGTCTATCGCGATGAGGTCTACCATAAAGACACGGCAGATAAAGGCATCGCTGAGATTATTATTGGCAAACAGCGGAACGGTCCCATTGGCACCATCAAGTTGGTGTTCAATGGGAAATGGACTCGCTTCGATAATTTGGCAGAACCCGAAAGATACGATGAGGTTTAACAATGCGGGCGGCACAGGCTGTGGTCGATGGACAGGCACTGGTGCACAACGTGCGTGTTGTGCGCCAACGAATTGGCCACCGCCGCATCTGGGCTGTGGTCAAAGCGAATGCCTATGGCCATGGCTTGGCAGAAGTCGCTAATATCCTGCGGCACGAAGTGGATGGTTTCGCTGTCTCGTGTGTTGAAGAAGCTGCGGTGTTGCGCGCTAATGAAATTCGGAACCCAATCTTGTTGCTCGAAGGGCCGTTCGAAGCAAGTGAACTGGCTGTTGCCGAACGTCTTGGACTCGAATTGGTGATTCACTGTGAGGCACAATTAAGGGACTTGCTCGCCTTTCCTTTCAGCCAACCAGTACGAGTGTGGATTAAATGCAATACCGGGATGAATCGTTTGGGCTTCCCGCTCAACAGGGTGGAGCAGGTCTATCAGGCCCTTGTGCGATGCCCCCATATTGACAACCCACCTGGCCTCATGACGCATTTTGCTAATGCCGATATCGCCAACGATCCGATGACAAAACGGCAATGGCATCAATTTCTCAGTTCGGCAGCTGGTAAAGGCGGCCGGCTGAGTGCTGCCAATACGGCGGCTATTCTTAATTTTCCGCAGGCCCTTGGCGATTGGGTTCGACCGGGACTCATGCTTTATGGCTGTTCACCGAACCCGTCACAAATCGGCAGCGATATTGGTCTCATCCCCGCCATGACCTTGCGTACACGTGTCATCGCTAAACACCGATTGAGCCCAGGCGATGTGGTCGGCTATGGCGCCACTTGGGTGGTAAAGCGTCCTACTAATGTGGTGATTGCGGCAATTGGTTATGGCGATGGTTACCCACGCCATGCCCAAAATGGAACACCGGTTTGGGTAGCCGGTGAGGTTCACCAATTGGCCGGGCGCGTCTCAATGGACATGATTGCAATTGATATTGGCCAACGAGATGATGTCGGGATCGGCGATCCTGTGGTCCTGTGGGGAAAAGAACTTCCGGTTGAGAAGGTCGCGGCCGCTGCGGGAACGATTCCATATGAGCTATTGTGCAGCGTCTCGCAACGTGTCAATTACGTCTATATATGAACAAAAATTAACCAAAAAAAACGTACGAAAAAATTCCGGAAAAAAGATCTTGCATTGTGAGTAATTCAGCCTATAATTGCGCGCACCTTTGAGGACGGCGAGTTGTCCTGAAGGTGGCGGAACCCCAAATGGATTGAGTGATGGAGGGGGGTTGACGCGACTTCGGGAG
>RFGJ01000047.1 GCA_003696665.1 Gammaproteobacteria bacterium
CCCCAACGCGACTCCGCATCGACCGCCGCATCAAACCAGTCATCTTTCTCACGAAAGATGTCACACAGGTTGTCTAGGTTCGAGGGTGGCGTTGTCGCGCAGGCCGACAGCAAAATGATGCATGACAGGAGCAGTAATCGGCAGTGCATCCTCGTCCTCTTACGCTACTGGGTCACAAGTCCTGTGAGGTCATGGACCAATTCATCCATTGGTACAGTACGTTCCGGGGGCGGTCGACGGATATCAAATAGGCCCGCGCGACGGCCCTGTGGATCAATGATAAACAGCTTGCCTGAATGCTGGACATCATAGTTCCCTTGACTCTTCTCAACAAAATAGATCGCGCCCAGCGATTTGGTCAACGGCCGCAAGACGTCGTGCGGCGCCGTCGCGGCGAGAAAGTCCGGATGAAAAAAGCGAATATAGCTGGCCAACCGTTCCGGGCTGTCTCTCTCCGGATCGACCGAGACAAACAACACCCGCCACTGCTTTTTTATCTGCTCTGGCAATTGTTTATAGACACGTGCCAAGTCAGCCAACGTCATCGGGCAGATGTCGGGACAGTGCGTGTAGCCGAAAAAGGCAATCACCCATTTCCCTTTTAAGTCGGTGAGCGACAGCGGCTTGCCGTGACTATCAGTGAGTGTCACTTCTGGTAACTGAGAACGTTCAGCATATAGTTTTACCCATTGTGGCTGAAAGTGCATCGATCGCCACACCGCTTGGCCGAAGAACCAAACGAAAAACAAAATGGGAATCAGTGACACCAACAGTGCTGTTTTGACGTTTTTATTCATGCGGCGCCTCTCATGTATGGGTGAAAAAACACATAGTGATCAACGACGAATAATGCGAAGAGGAGCATCAGATAGACAATTGAATAACCGAAGGTTGGCATCGCATATCGGTCGTCTCTTTTTAAACGATAGGCATAATGTAGAAATTTCACGGCGAGCACTATGGCGCCAACCAGATAAATCAAACCACTCATGCCGACGAGATAGGGTAGAAGTGTCACTAACAACAGCAACCACGTATACAAAATTAACGCGGTTTTCGTAAATTCAACACCGTGGGTCACCGGCAGCATCGGGATATTGGCGCGCGCATAGTCATCACGTCGCGCTATCGCCAATGCCCAGAAATGCGGTGGCGTCCATGTATAAATAATCAACACCAAAAGTAACGCCTGCGGATCGATTTCGTTGGTGACAGCTGTCCAACCCAGCAACGGGGGTACCGCTCCCGAAATCCCACCAATCACAATATTTTGTGGGGTGGCACGCTTGAGATAAAGGGTATAGACAAAAGCGTAGCCAACCAATCCGAAAAGTGTCAGCCATGCAGTAAGTTCGTTGACAAAATACAACAAAATGGCCATTGACAAGGCGGCCAAGAGCGACGCAAACAAAAGGGCCGGAAGTGGCCTAACCTTCCCCTGAGGGATCGGACGCGATTCGGTCCTCGCCATGATGGCGTCAACGCGCGCATCCACAACATGGTTGATTACCGCCGCCCCCATGGCAGCCAGCGCAATGCCGAGATTACCCCACAGCAGCGTATCAAGCGGCGGTAGCCAACGCACGTCTGGATCATTGGCCAAAATCATGCCAATAAAAGCCGTCAAAACCAAAAGGGCCACCACCTTTGGCTTGGTCATCGCAAAATAATCGCGCCACTCTACCATTCGCTTAGCCTCGTATTGACGCAATGTTTCGTGCAGACCAAAGCAGCCCGTTCAAGGCAACCAGCACGGCGGCCAACAGTGCGCCAACCGCATTATGCGCCACGGCGTTGATCAACGGTAAATGCAGAACGATATTCATCACGCCTAAAGTAAACTGAAGCAACACAAGGGCCATCAGTGCATAACCAATGCGGTTGAGCAGGCGGGTCGTGGCGCGCGTCAGTTGCCAACCCGTAAGCAATACCACCGCAAGGGCAGCAAAGGCACCAAAACGATGCAAAACATGAACAGCAACACGACCCTCTAGGGTTTTTACGCCAAATTCATAATTCTCGGCATGATGCCACAAGGTCAATCCTTCTTTAAAATCGGCATGCGTCCACCAATCCGCATGACAAATTGGAAGCTCAAGACAAGCGGTCGCTGCATAGTTGGCACTTGTCCAGCCACCAAGCGCGATCTGTATTGCGACCACAATCAGCGCAACCAAAGCCCACCACTTGTATTTCGTGCCTTCCGCAGCGGAAATAGCCAAGCGGTTGTGGTCAACGCGGCGTTGTGACAGGACGTAAAGGAGCAGCAATAACGAAAACACGGAAATGCCGCCGAGCAAATGCGCCATGACCACCAACGGATTGAGCTTCATCGTCACCGTCCACATGCCAAGTAACGCCTGAAATACGACCAGAACCGCCAAGGCGGTCGGCAGTTTGACGGGGAACTTCGCCGACTGCGCGCGTGCTCGCCAGGCGATGACCACCAACACAAAAATCAAGAGGCCTAAGGTCCCTGCGAAATAGCGGTGAACCATTTCATTCCAGGCTTTATGTGGCTCAAGTGGCCGTTGAAATTTGGCCTCGGCGGCCGCAACGTGTTCGGGGTGTTTTGGTACGGTAAGATGGCCATAACAACCAGGCCAGTCTGGACACCCTAAGCCAGCATCGGTCAATCGCGTATACGCACCCAGCACGACAACACAGAAGGCAAGTACAGTGCCAATTAATGCCAAGTTCCGAACGAGTTTATAGCTACGCGTGTTTGTCATTATCAACCTCAACCAATATGCGAATATTTAAGCAATTTTCTCAAATCCTTGAGCATACCTTTGCCGTGCAGCGGGGCGCTTTTTGCATCCGGCGCCCAGTCGTATTCCAACATCACATTACCCATTGGATCCATGATATATATCTTCCCGGGAATCAATGGCCCTTGCACAATTTCCCAAAATAACACCCCTGGCGCTAACGTTTTGACATCGCCCGTATTAAAAGCCTCGCTTCGCTTGCCACGATGAACATAAATCAATCGGACTCGTGATGCGTCCTTGCCCAACGCCAGGCGCACATGCTCCGCTAACGCGACGTTCAATTCACACATTTGGTCACAGCGCTCACCGCTGCCGTAGATTAATATCTTCCACGCCTTCCCGGCCGATTCGATGGTCTGGTTGTTGGCAAATTTATAGTCCTCAGCCGTCACCACCGGATTCAGCAATCTTCCATGTGCGGCCACGCCAACATTTTTAAACCAACCTAGCCAATACCCGGCATAGGCCAGCACAATCGGTAAGCTGAACAGTATCAGTAGTGCGATGACTTGAATCTTATCATTTCTGGTCTGGTTCATCGGTTTTTCAATTCTCTTTTGGATTTGCGCCAGAGATAGCCCCAAAGCAGACACCATGTCAGGGCCAATAGCGACCATTGTACGGCATACCCATAATGACGCTCTGGAGGCATCGTCGATAGAATTGGAATTTCTGGAATTCTGCCAAGCCGCGACTCCGGCAACAACTGGATCAAAACAAAAGGCATCCAAGGTTGCTCAGGCGCGATTTCGCGCTGAATCGTCTCGAGGTTAAGGCCTGGAATACGCCACACCTGCCCGGTGCCAAGCGGCGGAAAATCAGTCACTCGGTAAGAATCCGGTCGATAAATCAAGCCAACCAATGTGGTTGCATCGCGTTCTGGCGGAGTCAACTGATTTTCAGTTGCTGGCATCGGCAGCCACCCTTGATCGACCAGACAATAACTTCCGTCATCAGTGACAAAGACGGACAACGTATGATAACCGTAAACGCCTTGGCGCACTCGATTGTCGAGCACAATGTTCGGGCCATTGGCCAGGAAACGGCCATGCACCTTCACATTCTGAAAATTCGGCCACTTCTGATGACGCGCATCGCTCAAGACTATGGCATCTGCGTTGGCTCGGACCGCCATTTGCGCGAGCGCACGCGCTTTCTCATTGCCGCGCTGCCACTGCCAATGTGCCAAGGCGATAAGCAATAGCAACCCCGGCATAAATACCAAAATAACCGTAAGCAGCCGTTTTTTCACCTGAATTGGCGTATAATTTCTCTCCATCACACCCAACTGGGATCAAGTATGTTCATTAAATTACTCATGTTCCTGACCTTTATGGTCATTATCGCGAGCTTATTTCGAGGACTTTTTACCCTGGTCAAGGATCAGGGACGCAGCAAACGCACCGTGAACGCCCTGACAGTGCGTGTTGTTGCTTCGGCCATTTTCATCATCCTCATCGTCATCGGCATCAAGACCGGAGCACTCAAGCCCCATGGTGTGATGGGCCTGAAACCCGCAGCGTCACAAGTTGATAATGAACGAAAGGGAGCAAATCAACCTTAAACTGATTTGCTCCCTGCCATAACTTGACGGTCTGCTAATTACAGGACGTAGACAAACGCAAACAATGCGATCCACACCACGTCGACAAAGTGCCAATACCAAGCCGCCGCTTCAAACGCAAAATGTTTCTCTGGGGTAAAGTGCCCCTTAATGGCCCGTACCAGCATCACCGTCAACATAATCGCACCGACCGTCACGTGCATCCCGTGAAATCCGGTCAACATGAAGAACGTGGACCCATAGATGCCACTGCCCAAGGTCAGCCCCATTTCCGTGTAAGCGTGAATGTACTCTTCAACCTGCAGGGCAAGGAAGCTAAAGCCAAGCACCAGTGTGAGCACGAGCCCCAGAATGGTTTTGGCACGATTGCCTGCCTTCAAAGCATGGTGCGCCCATGTCAGGGTAAAGCTCGAGGTCACCAGCAAAATTGTATTGACGAACGGCAGCCCCCAAGGCGGCATGGCTGTGGTGGTTTCGCCCGCTGGCGTCTCAGTTAACGGCCACCGGGGAATAAAATCAGGCCAAAGCAGCTCATGCGTCATGGCATTATTGCCTTCCCCACCGAGCCAGGGGACAACAAAGGTTCGTGCGTAAAACAACGCACCAAAAAAGCCTGCGAAAAACATAACTTCTGAGACAATGAACCACATCATCCCCATGCGGAAGGAGCGGTCCATTTGGGCGGAGTATTTTCCTGAGAGTGACTCGTGGATGACGTCCCTGAACCAACCGATCATAAAGTAGAGCAGAATGGCAATGCCCGCCAAAAGCACATAGGCACCCCAACCACCCCCAGTTTTGAGGTCATGCATGACCTGACCAGCACCCAAGATCATCAGCAATAGGGCGAATGCACCGACTGCTGGCCACTTGCTTTGTTCAGGAACATAGTATTTTTCGTAATTGGCCATTGTTTTCTCCTAACCTCCTATTCACGACGACACAGCAGGCGTCGCGACTTTTTTCGTAATATCGTACAAGGTATATGACAGCGCGATGTCATGCACTTCCGCTTGCAACGCCGTATCCACAAAAAATCTCAGTGGCATCCACTTCGCCTCACCCGGTGCCAAAGGCTGCTGATTGAAACAGAAGCACTCGATTTTGTGGAAATACAAGGCGCTTTGTCCTGGCGCCAAGCTTGGGACTGCCTGAAAGACCAAAGGCTTGTCCGTTTTATTCTTGATGTAAAAGCGCGTGACATAGGTTTTCCCAGGATGCACTTTCATCGTATAAGTCTCGGGCCGGAATTCGACTTCAACATCCATTTCCTTGGACAGTTGAGCGATAAACTGCAGATCA
>RFGJ01000048.1 GCA_003696665.1 Gammaproteobacteria bacterium
ATTCTGGGAAAGTCCCAGAACGTCAGCAAAATTGATTGTTGTTTTCGTTTTAATTTTATAGGCATTTGGTATAGGATGCTGTCCTAATTGAATGGTTTGCAGTCCTTGGGTAGGGCGAATGATTCGTTTTTTTTGTCTCGTTATTTTTTTGGTTTTGTCGACCTCATCATTTGCGTTTTCTACCAAGGCGAAGGAATATTTTTGGTATCAGAAAGACGAACAGAAAAGCACGGATGACAAAGAAAATGCCGGCTGGGAAGGTAGTGCAGAATTGGGACTCATCTATGCCCGCGGAAACTCGAACACAGATACCTTGCAAGCCAAACTGAACTTATCGAGAGACGGCTTGTTATGGCGACCCAAATTGGCAGCGCAAAGTCTAAAAACAAAGGACAGCGGCGAGACAACTGCAGATCGCTATCAAATGCTTTTACAGGCCGATCGAAAGTTCAAACATCAGGGTTATGCCTTTGTTGCCGTCAACCATGAGGTTGACCATTTCAGTGGATTTGACTATCAGTCGTCAATTTTTGCTGGATACGGTCGTGATTTTAAGCATGGAAAGGCCTGGCAGGCCTCGGTAGAGTTTGGACCAGGTTATCGGGTCTCGGAGCCAGAAGTCGGCGAGACTGAAGCCGAACGCATCTGGCATATCGCAGGGCGCTTTAAGTATAAATTCAACGATACCGCTTATCTTGAGGGGGCTGGTGTTCACGACCGGGGTAATGAGCAAGCAATTTCGCAGATGAGTCTTGGTTTTGGCAGCAAGATTAACACGACACTGGCGCTGAAAGTGTCGTATGACGTTCGTCACAACAGTATGCCGCCTGCCGGCGTGAAATCGATCGATCGTGTGACAGCCATCAATTTAGTCGTCTCCTTCTAAAATCGACAAACAGCCCTTTTGTTGACGCATATCAACGCTTCAAGAGGCCATCCGTTTTATATTTCATCCCATCATCGCATGTGGAGGGATGGGGATGAGCTCAATCAAAAAAATTGTTGTTGTCGTGGACGGTGATGACCATCAAAGTGTGCTCTTGAAATCGGAATGGTTGGCCAAACAAACAGGCGCCAAACTGAACTTGGTCAAGGTTGTCTACGATCGCTTTGTTGGCGTCAAACGTGTTCTCGGAAATGAGAATGTTGAGAAAATCCGCAACCAGTTGATTGCGGCGCAAGAAGCCGCCTTGAGTGAGCTGGTAACTGGCTTAAAACACCGTGGTATTGAGGCAGAAAAACAAGTGCTGTGGCATCCGAACCCGGCAGAAGCGATTTGCAAATGTGCCAAATACGGAGACGTTGATCTCATTGTGAAAGCTGTGCGTCCTCATCATCGCTGGGGACATTTGCTGACCTCTGTGACCGAGTGGAATCTGATACGTCACAGCGCAGTGCCGGTTCTGTTCGTGAAAGATGCCCATCACTACGATGCGCGACCTGTCATAGTCGCTTTAGATATTGGCAGCGAGGATGAGGTGCATCAAGAGTTAAACCGGCAATTAATTCACGAAGCGGCGCAATGGCAGAAATTGACAGGCGCCCCGATACATGTAGTGGCGGCATATCCCCTACCATCCATGGATGTGCCCGCGGAATTCAGCGTTGTCAATTATGAAGCCCTGCGCGAAGAAATTGAGCAAGGGTATCGTCAGGGCGTGATGAGTTTGCTGGATAAACACCCACTAGAATACGCGCAAATTTGGGTGCGAGAAGGGGTAGTGGAGGATGTATTGGCGGATGTGGCGAACCAAATACAGGCGTCACTGGTGCTGGTGGGGACGGTGGCGCGGACCGGTGTTTCTGCTGTGGTGATGGGCAATACCGCAGAACGAGTGATCGATGCCATTGACTGCGATGTGATGGTGTTGCGACACGGGGCCTTAGTGGAATTGGCATAGGACCCCTCCTATGAACCGAAAACAGCAAAACTGGCATGAACTGGCGCCTTTATTCTTAGGGGCATATGCTGAAAACAACGATCTGCTTGAAAAGCTGTTACGGGAGCATATCAACGAGCACGTCTTCTGGCGAAGAAATTTCCACCCAGATGATCAGCCGCCCATTGCCACCACGACACAGTACACCGAGGCTTATCTGCAAACTGAGGCTCGGACCCGGCAGGCCCTGCACGAGTTGGCGGCACGATTGAAGCGAACCGTGCCATTTTTTCACCCACGTTATGTGGGGCACATGGCTTCCGATGTCCTGCTGCCAGGACTGGTGGCGAAAATTGTGACTACTTTGTATAACCCCAACAATGTGTGCACCGAGTCGGCTTCGGTCACTATCGATATGGAGCTAGAGGCCGGCCAGAATTTTGCCCGCATGTTGGGGTTTAATGTTGACCCCGACAGCTATCCGGTGGCCTGGGGGCATCTGACATCGGGCGGTACTGTGGCGAATATTGAGGCTCTTTGGAACATTCGTCATGCACGTTTTCTGGGGCTCGCCATGGCAAAAGTGGGGGGGCAAAGAGACCTTGTTTTCACACTTCCAGACGGCCGGAGCCTGACAGATCTCAATGATTGGGAGTTATTTAACCTCCCGCTCGATCAGGTGCTATGGCTGTGGCATCAATGGATGAGTGAAGATCCAGAAACACGACATGACAAGACAGAGTGGCTTGCCGAACATCTACCGGAACATTTGGGATTGGCGGCATTCTTCCAGCGTTATTGGACCATTAAACCGCCAATGATTTTGGTCCCGGCAACCGCCCACTATTCGTGGCGAAAAGCAGCCAAAATCTTGGGGTTGGGCGCAAAGCAACTTGTCGAAGTGCCAGTCGATCGTCATATGCGAATGGATGCCGGCGCCTTGTCGCGAATTTGTCAACAGGCCTGTGCCATGCAAACCCCCATCCTGGCCGTGGTTGGTGTGCTGGGCACGACTGAATTCGGTACCATTGATCCGATTGACCAAATCGTCGAAGTTCAGCAGTCTTGCCAGACTCAAGGCCTGTACTTCCCCATCCATGTGGATGCCGCGTGGGGAGGGTATTTGGCATCGATAATCCGCTCTGCCGATGGCGGTACTAAAGCGCGGGAGCATGTGCGTCAGGCATTTAAGAACTTCCCGTCTCCGGAAGTTTATGACGCGCTTGTCGCCTTGAAGCACGTGGATTCGGTGACGCTTGATCCGCACAAGCTTGGTTACTTGCCCTACGCCGTTGGCGGGGTGATTTACCGAAACCGGCTGCTGAGCCTTATTCAGTCACAGAAAGCGGATTACGTCTTCAGTGGTGATGCGGCCGAAGGCTTTGCCAATCTCGGTCAGTTTATTTTAGAAGGCAGTAAAAGTGGTGCTTCAGCGGCGGCCGTTTGGGTGAGCCAGAAGGTGATGCCTTTGCATGCCGAGGGTATGGGGAAATTGGTGGCACGTTCCATCCACAATGTAGAATATTTTATTGAGCGTGTTGATTCCCTCAAAAAATCTCTGGAACAACGCGCCGCTGTGGTGGTTCCGGTCATGCCTGACTCAAATCTGGTGACCTTGGCCATCAACCCGACTGGCAATCATTCGGCTGCACAAATGAACCAATTTATGACCGCTTTGCTGGAACGCCTGGCTTATACACGGAACCAACCAGTTCAGAACTTACAGTTTATTGGTTCGAGTACCCGTTTGTATCGGAAAAACTTGTCGAACTCAGAAGCGACGCGATTATGTATGGCGCTTGGGGTGTCGCGAGAGACTTTTGTCACTGAAGTGAAAGATAAGCACGTGATGTCCGAGAGTCTGTTAATTTTGCGACACACTTTGATGAGCCCGTGGCTCATTGAAAACGACGTTCAGGTCAATTACATCGATCTCTATTTCGACTACCTTGAACAACAAATCAATGCGTTACTTGCTGAGTGGCCAAGGTGTGGTAATGCTGCGACAGCCTAAGCACCCTAACTTAACGTCATCAATCAGGGTGATGGCAGTTAGTTCCGGCCAATTGCGAGAGTCGTGGCATATCGAGTATTTCGATTTCCCTATCCTGAACGTGGATGAGGCCGTCTTCAGAGAACTTGGTCAACAGGCGGCTGACCGTTTCGACCGCAAGCCCGAGATAGCGGCCGATCTGGCCCCGAGTCATGCTGAGCCGGAAGCGTTCGGCTGACAACCCACGCCGTTTGAAACGCTGCGACAGGTTAATAAAAAACGCCGCCAGTCGTTCGTCGGCGCTTTTTCGGCCAAGCAACATCATCAGTTCGTGTTCGCTCTGGATCTCCGAGCTCATCACGTTAAATAATTGGCGTTGCAGGGAGGGAATGACGGCAGCGATTTCCTGTAACCGTTCAAATGGTAAAACGCAGACACTGCTGGTTTCTAATGCTTTGGCCGTGGTCGGGTGTTTTTTGGAGTGAATCCCATCAAGCCCAATGATTTCTCCGGGCAGATAGAAACCGGTGACCATCTCCTGGCCTTCTGCATTGACCGCACTTGACACAAAGCTTCCCGACCGCACGGCATAAATGGCCTCGAACGGTTCGCCCGCATGAAACAATGGTTGGCCTTTTTTGATGGTTGCTCCACGTTCAATGATCGTTTCCAAGTGATCGATTTCAGATTCTGCCAGCATGACAGGCAGACAAAGTTTGCGGATGGCGCACTGTTGACAACGGACGGCGTGTTTGTTGTCTGGGCTGGCAGTTTGAGCTCGATAGGGCATTGGTGATGAACACTGATAACGCGTGGATGAAGTATAACAACTTCATCCCTTGTCGGCCAATCTTTCAAATGGTCTTGGAAAAGCTGATTTGTTCGCGCATGCGCTGCAGGTATTTATCGAACGGCATGCATACATTACGTACCAATAAACGACCAATATCGTTGATTTTGATCCTGTGGTCACTGATGGTCACCAGTCCATCGACCTCCATTTGTTTGAGTTGAGCCAGCGCATCATCAAAATAAGTTTCAAAATCAATGTTGTGAGCTTCGGAAAAGGCGTGCATGTCAAGCTCAAAATGGCAGATCAATTGCATGATGGCGGCACGGCGAATTTTGTCATCCTGGGTGAGGACTTTGCCTCGCCAGACCGGAAGACGG
>RFGJ01000049.1 GCA_003696665.1 Gammaproteobacteria bacterium
TATTGGTGGAGGCGGCCGGGATCGAACCGGCGTCCGTGAGTCCTCCGCTCTCGGCTCTACATGCTTAGTCTGTCTATTGGTTTAACCATGTGCTACCCGACAGACAGGGAAGACACATGGCGAGTCCGGTTAAGTTTGACGCATCAGGCCCCGGACGAGCCGATGCGCGGTCCTGTGTGGATGACCCCAGCGACCCGGGCGCACAGGCACGCACCGGACTGAGGGCTCTAACGCAGGTTATTAAGCTGCGAGAGCGTAGTTGTCGTCGTTGGCAACTATATTGTTTGCAGTCAGTTTTACGAGGCAACTGCACCTCGGCATGCACCTCAAGTTTCGCGACCCACGTCGAAGCCATGTCGCCCCCTTGGGTGTTACTGAAATTGTATCGTAAACGGTGGTATGGGTGAATCGTTAATTCATTTTACATTCAGTCATTGGTGCTATGATGGTTATGTTGGATCTGTCGGTGGGAGGAATTATGAAACGAGCTTTGGTGTTGATCGCAAGCCTGTGGTCGCTGGTTGTGCTGTCTGGTTGTTCAGCGATGCATACGGCGGCGGCTAAAAAAGAATTGTCGGTGGAAACACGACTGGCGAAGCCAATTTTTCTTGATCCTGTGGCACCCGAGCGCCGTACGGTGTATGTGGAAATCAAGAACGTGACGGGGCTGGCTTTGGATGACTTGAAAGGGCGCGTGTATGCCGATCTTGAATCACGAGGATTTCGTGTTGTCTCGAATCCAGAGCGTGCCACCTTTGTGATGCAGGTGGTGATCCGCCACGCCGGGGCGATTGATTTGCGGCGCCGCTACGGGGATAACAATGGTGCGAGCGAAGGGGCGTTGGCAGCATGGTTGATCTCGTCGGCAACCGGTGGGGATCATGAAGATCGTGCTGGTGCCGTGTTTCTTGGTGCGTTGTTCGGCACCTTATTTGATGCGAGCGTGAAAGACATTCAATATACGGTCATTACCGATGTGCGGGTGTTGCAGAAGTTACCACACAAAATTTCGGTGGAGGTTAAGGAGCGTTTACGTCAAGGGGAAAATACACGCGAACGGAGCCGCTATCGGGTTGAACGCGATCGCCGCGCTTTTGTCACGCGGCTGGTGACGCGCGCCAATAAAGTCAATTTGAAATGGGAAGAAGCGCTGCCAGCGATAGAAGACAGTCTTGCCGAGGCATTGGCCGGAATTTTCTAGTCAACGAATGGTCCCCATTGGCGAATCGGTTCGTGATGCGGTAAGCCAGCACACCACATAAGATGTGTGTCGGCTGCCGCCCGAATCGTGATGCTTAGTGTGTTCTCGATCAGGCCTGCGTCGCCTGCATTCAGTGTTTGTCCATTGAGGTCAGCAACCCCACGAATGACGTAGCAGATGGCGCGCCAATCCTCATTTAAGCGCAAGGAGAGCTCATCGGACTGGGTGAAACGAATGTCGCGATAGTCCATTGGTGTGTGGACATGTATGCCGGCATCATGGCCCACGATATGACGAATTTCGATATTCCCATCTTGAGTGATCGGGATGTTTGGCACTTGTTGGTAATCCGGTGTGATGGTTTTAAGGCGTTTTGGTAAGTTCACCCAAAGTTGTATGCCTTCGGTGCGGCCTAATGGCATTTCTGAATGGACGATACCCTGACCCGCGGTGAACCGTTGAGCGCCGCCTGCGGAGACTGTGCCACAATTGCCGAGGTTGTCTTGGTGCTGCATGGTGCCTTTCAGCAGCCATGTGATTCCCTCGAAGCCACGATGCGGATGCGGCGGAAAGCCGCCACTTTCGATGTCAAAGTGATCCCATAACACAAAAGGGTCGAAATGGCGAAGCGCCACGGTGGGCATGAGTCGCCTGACCATGACGCCGTCGCCTTCTGGCACCCATTGGCTGGATATTTTCAGGATGCCCATGGTGTGCTTAGTCGGTCAGTGCCCTGTGGCTGCCATCGCAAAAGGGCGACTGTTGTGTCTGTTTGCATTGGCATAATGCCACGCGCTTTTTTTCTTCGACGGTAAAGGCCACAGGCGTAAACTCGGTGCCCTTATGTGAGCCGTCACAAAACGGCTGGTTTTGTGAACGTCCACAGGCACACCAGTAATAGGTGCCGGGCTCGAGTTCAAGCACGGCAGGTTGCCGCGCGGCAATTTTGGCAGTCATTGTGTGTCCCTCCCATATGATGGTTTAGTCTTTGAGCAAGCCTTCTTCGCGCAGCGCTTGTTGCACGAACGGCAATTGACCAACACGGGCCATGTAGTTTTGCAGCTGCGGCCAGGCCGAAAGGTCGAAATCCACAAATTGCCCCCAGTTGAGCACGGTAAACAGGTAGCCGTCGGCCACGGTAAAGTGATCGCCCAAAAGGAAATCGCCATGCGGCGTGTTGACCAGCCAATCGAGCCGCTGTTTTAAGCGGTCGCGAAAAAAGTCGCCTGCTTTTTCCGCCAGCACGGGGTTGAACAACGCCCCCATCATTTTGTGCAGTTCGGTCGAAATGAAGTTCAACCAACGCTGCAGTTCATATCGTTGATAATCGCCCGCTGGTGGTGCGAGCCGTTTGTCCGGTACTTGATCAGCGATGTACTGCACAATGGCGGGCCCTTCAGTGAGGCGGCGGCCATCGGAAAATTCTAGCACCGGGACATAGCCCAGCGGGTTGATGGCAGTGAAGTCACCGCCATCAGCCATGGTTTTTTGCCGAATATCGACTTTGACCAGCTCATAAGGCAATTCGGCAGCGCACAGAGCGATATGTGGCGACAAAGAGCATGCGCCTGGTGCGTAGTAGAGTTTATAGCTCATTTTCTTACTCCTTCGATTGAAATCCACACTTCGACATTTTCGGCCACCGGTCCAAGAATGTGGGCTTCTTTCATTTTGTAGTCTGAAAGTTTAAGTGTAGTGGTCGCTTCAAAACCGCGACGAAAGCCACCCCAAGGATCCTTGCCTGCGCCAATTTGTTTGACGCGCAGTTCGATTGGCTTTGACACGCCACGCAGAGTGAAGATGCCCTTGAGTGTCGCGGTCCCATCGCCATTGTCGATCCATTCGGTGCTTTTGAA
>RFGJ01000050.1 GCA_003696665.1 Gammaproteobacteria bacterium
CTGACATTGCTTGTAGTGGCGTTTTGCTCGATGAACAGACGGCGGTGACAGCAAGCCATTGTCTGTATCAAAGGGAAGGGCAAGCGCGTGCTAAGGAAGCGATGGTTTGTATTGGTCGCCAAAAGCCGTTCAATCAGCCAGGTGAGGCGTGTTTTACCAGCGACGAATTTACGATTTTTCCAACAGGCCCAGGGCAATTGTCAGGAGTGGCCACTATCCGATTGGCCGAGCCAATTCCGCTCGCTTTTCTTGACCTTGAAAAAATCACACCGATCAAGCGTGCGAAGGAACTTGAACTACTGAAAGCGCTTGCAGCGAAAGCGCAATTAGAAATCCCTGTGAAGCTCGTATCTTTCGGCAGTCGGAGTCTGTCTTATCCGACGCAGGCCAAGAAAAACGTACTCTTGTCTAGACATTTATCATGGGATCCGATTTCACATCATTGGATGGTTCGAAAATATGGCACCGCTATGTTGGACAATGATGCTGGGGCAGCATTGCTCGTCAAGCTCGCCAACCGATGGTACCTAATGGGCGTATTGGCGAGGGCACAGCCGAGCTATTTTTATACGGCGGAGCCTTTCTTTGACCCTTGCGCACCGCCGCAACCGCCTCCGCCGCAGCCAAGTATCCTGAAAACCAGCGATTATTTTTTTGTATCCTTTAATTTAGGGAAATGTCGGAGCCAAGCGTGCCGCAAGACATTTTATCGGTTTTCTGAAAAGTTTATCGACAAAGCGTACGAGCGGCGCGATATCGATTTGCTTTACCGTCTAGCCTGGCGCCACGGCGATAAAACGTCGCTTGATTCACCAGATCTAAGGCTGTTGCGTCTAGCCGCACGCTTGGGCCATGGGGAGGCGATGTATGACCTTGCGGTACTCTACGGGCAGGGACGTTTTTTACCGAAAGATCCACAACTCGCCAAGAAATGGTTTGAAAAAGCACTGGCGCATCGATCTCCAAACGCCCTGTATGATGCGGCGATGAAACAGTCTGCCCAGTTACGCACAACATATTTGACCAGCGCCGCACGCATGGGGTTTGCGCCAGCCCAAAGAGAGCTTGGAAAGTTGAATGCTGACGATCCAAAAACTTATTACCGTTGGCTGATGCGTGCGGCAAGACAAGGTGATGCGGAAGCCCAATACCTCATCGCCGAAGCATTTCTGGATGGTTATGGCGTGCGAGCTGATAATTATATTGCCCGTCAGTGGATGCGGTTTGCCGCAGGACAAGGTTTCCAGCCAGCCATCGCGTACTTGGACACTCATCCCGCACCGCTGGCGGACATCTATGATGCTGAGCTGGCCAACGAATAAAAAGTGTATATCCTGCTGTTTTACCGGTACAATTGCGGCAGAATTGTAGTGGATATTCAGTGAATTTCGATGCCAATTCTTGACTGGATAGATTATCTTATTCTTGGGCTACTGGTCGCATTTTCGGTAATTGGCTTGTTCCGCGGATTCGCGGCGGAACTTGTTGCTCTGATCGCCTGGGTGGCCGCCATCTTGGTCGCCAAAGGGTTGGCGCCGACTGTTTATTGGCAACTGGGCCGCTGGTTTGATAACGAAATGGCGCGTTGGGCGTTGGCATGGTCGATTCCATTCTTCGCGGTCATGCTCGCGGCTGCGTTGCTGAAGTATCTATTGACGCAATTGATGGAAGCCACTGGTTTGGGGGGCGTCAATCGCGTCCTTGGGGCCTTGATTGGTGGTGCCAAAGCTGTTCTGGCTGTCACCATAACTGTATTATTGCTTCGATTGACCATTGCACCGGCACCGAAACCGCTCAATGACCGAAGTGTCTTGTTACCTTATTTTGATAAATTCGCAGCGCGCCTTGTCAATCCTGTCCAAATTTATCTTGGCCCTAGACTGGAAATGCTTCAGACACGTTTAAGTTCCACAGAGGAACAGAATGGGCATTCTGTTGACCTCAAGGAACCCGTTGCCATTTTGAAGGATCTCGGTTTCAGTTCGGAAGCCATCGACTACCTTAGACAAAATCCTGAAGTGTTACGGACGACGCTCGACGAGGCACTCAAGCATAAGCCAGAAGTGGCAAGAAAATGGAATGAATGGTTGGCCCAAAACGCACATGATAAACCTCGGGGATAAACCGAGGGATGAATGCCGTCCCAGAAAAGCAATGATAGAAATTCACCAAATGTCGCATAATGTATATTATGTTAAATAGAACAAATGCCGTGATTTGGATGTACCCCCTTTCTTGGTTTTTAGTGGGAATGGCGAGCGTGTTCGTGCGGTCGGTGAATCAGTGAGTGCAGAAGCATGCCTGACATGAGCGCCTGGAACTGGGCAAATTCATCTGCCATGACGCTTTTAAGTAAGTGTTCGGTATAGAGGAAGCCAAGCCATGTGCCAGCAGCCAGCGCCATTAGTAAAGCCCATGCGGTGCGCGTGCCAAAAGCCTCTCGACAGAGCCACCATAATGCCATCGAAATCGGTAATCGATGCAGTACGACGGCCAGCGCTAGCCATAGTCCACCTTGCGCAAGATGGACTTCGGTAAATGACATGCCATCCATTGCCGCGTGCATGGCCAAACCAACGATGCCAAGGCCGAGCGTAAAAATATGCGTGGCGCGTGCAGCCTTATGAAACAGATGCTCTATCAGCCCAGGCAAACCAGCGCCAACTAAGGCTAGTCCCAGCGCCCAAATACCCAGTTGTTCAATGGTATGAGGAAGTACTTCAAAGACTAGAATCATGCCTGTGGCGAGCGTTAACGCCAATGATAGCCAATGACGAAAACGAGTGCTGCGGTTCAAACGCTCAATCAAAAATGGTGCCCCAAGGGTCACACCAGTCGCCACCAGAACCATTGCCCACGGCGTTAGCATTAGCCTGCCAGTCCGTTGTCTAGCAATTCCTTAGCCCAATTTGTGGCGAGCTTTTCCTGTTCAAATGTTTCCATAGCATCTGCCATTGCCATCGGCTTAAGTTGCGTCGCCCCAAGTTCAGAAAAAATCTGATCCATTCGCTTGCCTGCCCCACAAAAAGTATCACCATAAGAAGAGTCGCCAAGGCAGAACACCGCGTATGTTTTGTCGGATAAGTTTGGCCAGTCTCGTTCGAGTTCAAAGTACAAGATTTCAAGTTCGCTGGGTAAGTCGCCGGCACCTGTTGTTGATGTGACAATAAGCAAGGTATCGACAGACTTAACGTCATCCAAGGTGGGTTGTTCAAAAATTCTGACCTCGTGCCCTGCTTTCGCCAAGACTTCTTTGACCGCCTCAGCGCATTCCAAGGCTTTTCCGTAAACGGTACCAACAAGTATATGAATTGGTTTCATGTTAAATTACTCTGCCCTAACGGAAGAATTTGTGTGCGAGAGAGGCGGATTCTATCAAATATGAAACTAAACCCATACCATGTTTTTTTCTTCGTGTTACACCTTGCGATACTTGTCAACGCTTGCCAGCCGCAACAGTGGTCAAGCCATCCTCTGCCAGATGATGCGGTTGTTCTTGCACTTGGTGACAGTTTGACGGTCGGTGTCGGCGCAGAGGCTGAGGATAGTTATCCTAGTCAGTTGGCAGAACTGACCGGATGGCGAGTCATCTCTGAGGCCGTCTCGGGTCATAAGTCATCTGATCTGTTGTCTCGGCTAGAAAGCGCTTTAGATAGGCCTCGTATTGATTTGATTTTATTGTTAATTGGCGGCAATGACTTTCTTAAAAAACGGCCGGAGGCAGAAACGCGGCGCAATATTAGAAATATCATCCGTACCATTCAAGCGAAGCATATTCCGGTGGTGATGATAGCAGTACCGAAACCAGGCATACTGCTGCGCCCTCACCCACTGTACGAAGAAATTGCCGAGGAGCTACAGGTGCCGGTCATTAAAGATTTATTAGCGGAGCTTTTGTCTGATCCGTCATTACACAGCGACGCCGTGCACTTGAATGCTCAGGGATACCGGCGTTTGGCACAAGGTGTCGCGGAGCATTTGGTAGCGTTCGGCTTTTTACGTGAAATAAAAAATCAAGCTAGGTAGAGAAAGAGGCTGGTCCAATGTCCAGCCTCTTCTAGCGCTGTTAAGCCAGTTCGGTTTCAACCGGAATCTGCACTTTACCTGCTGCTTGCTTGTATGACTCGATCTCGTGGAAATTGAGATAGCGATAAATGTCGCTTGCCATAGTATCGATGTCTCGCATAGTCGCGAGATATTCGTCGACCGTCGGCAAGCGTCCGAGAATCGCTGCGATGGCAGCCAGTTCAGCTGACGCGAGGAAAACGTTCGCACCATCGCCCAAACGGTTCGGGAAGTTTCTTGTTGAGGTTGAAACAACGGTCGAACCCGGGGCGACGCGTGCCTGATTACCCATACACAGCGAGCAGCCGGGCATTTCCGTACGAGCACCGGCCTTGGCGTAAACGTTGTAATACCCTTCTTCCATCAATTGGTATTGATCCATTCTCGTCGGCGGCGCTATCCAGAGCCGTGTCGGAATCTGACTCGCTTTCTCAAGCAGCTTGCCTGCGGCACGGTAGTGACCAATATTGGTCATACAAGAGCCAATAAACACTTCGTCAATTTTGGTGTTGGCCACTTCGGACAAAGGTCGTACGTCATCCGGATCATTCGGGCAGGCCAATAAAGGCTCTTTAATCTCATTGAGATCGATTTCAATGACGGCTGCGTATTCTGCATCCGCATCCGCTTCAAGTAGCTGTGGATCGGCGAGCCATTCCTCCATCTTGCGAATGCGACGGGCAATGGTCCGCTTGTCACCATAGCCTTGATCGATCATCCATTTAAGCAGCGTAATATTGGACTGCAAATACTCGATGATGGGCTCTTTATCGAGCTGAATGGTACAGCCTGCCGCTGAACGCTCTGCTGTCGCATCCGATAGTTCGAACGCCTGCTCCACTTTAAGTTTGGGCAAACCTTCGATCTCGATAATACGACCCGAAAACACATTTTTCTTGCCCTGCTTTTCAACCGTCAATAGTCCTTGCTGAATTGCCGCATAAGGGATGGCATTGACCAAGTCACGTAGAGTGATACCCGGTTGCATTTCACCTTTGAAGCGGACCAGAACAGACTCAGGCATATCCAGAGGCATGACGCCGGTTGCTGCAGCAAACGCAACGAGACCCGAACCCGCGGGGAAACTAATGCCAATCGGGAAACGGGTATGCGAGTCGCCTCCGGTACCTACGGTATCAGGCAGCAGCATACGGTTCAGCCATGAGTGAATGATGCCATCACCAGGCCGTAGCGAAACCCCGCCCCGGTTCATGATAAAGTCGGGCAACGTGTGTTGCGTTTCAATGTCGACCGGCTTTGGATAAGCCGCTGTATGACAGAATGACTGCATCACCAGATCGGCCGAAAAGCCAAGACACGCAAGATCTTTAAGTTCGTCGCGCGTCATGGGCCCAGTCGTATCTTGTGAACCGACCGTCGTCATTTTGGGTTCGCAGTATTGTCCAGGACGAACACCTTCAACACCACAGGCTCGTCCGACGATCTTTTGTGCCAAAGTGTAACCTTTGCCCGTATCAGGCACTTGTGGTGGCTTGCGGAAAAGATCTGAGGGACCCAGCCCTAAGAACTCACGGGCGCGCGCTGTCAGACCTCGACCGATAATTAACGGAATACGCCCGCCAGCGCGAACTTCATCGAGAAGCACGTCGGACTTTAATTGGAATGTGGCGACCACTTCCCCGTTCTTCTCAATTTTGCCCTCGTAGGGATAAAGATCGATGACATCGCCCATTTCAAGGGAAGAGACGTCCACATTCTCGATCGGGAGTGCGCCAGAATCTTCCATGGTATTGAAGAAAATTGGCGCAATTTTTCCTGCCAAGACAAAACCACCTGCACGTTTATTTGGGACGTAAGGAATGTCTTCTCCCATGTGCCATAGTACGGAGTTTGTCGCCGACTTGCGCGATGACCCGGTCCCGACAACATCGCCCACATAAGCGAGCGGATGGCCTTTCTTTTTGAGTTCATTGATCAGGCTAATGGGCCCGACTTCCCCGGGTTTGTCTGGCGTGATGCCCTCGCGAGGCATTTTCAGCATGGCACGTGCATGTAAAGGAATGTCGGGGCGTGACCAAGCATCCGGTGCCGGTGACAAATCATCGGTATTTGTTTCGCCTGGCACTTTGAAAACGGTCAGCGTAATTTTTTCAGGGAGCGCTGGTTTGTTGGTAAACCATTCGCCTTCCGCCCAGCTCTCGATAACGGTTTGCGCGTGCGGATTGCCAGCCTTGGCTTTGTCAGCCACATCGTGGAATGCATCAAACATCAAAAGCGTGTTCTTGAGCTGCTCGGCGGCTAGCGCTGCCAACTCAGCATCATCTAACAACGCGACCAGTGTTTCAATGTTATAACCACCTAACATGGTGCCAAGCAGACGAACCGCCTCTTGTTTATCTATCAGCGGACTGGAATCTTCCCCTTTGGCAATGGCGGTTAGGAAGGCCGCCTTCACATAGGCAGCTTCATCCACACCAGGGGGCACCCGGTTGACAAACAGCTCCATCAGAAAAGACTCTTCACCGGCTGGTGGGTCTTTCAATAGTTGGACAAGTTCGTTTACCTGCGACGCGGTCAGCGGCTTGGGGGGAATACCAAGTTGAGCTCGCTCTTCGACATGTTGACGGTAACTTTCGAGCACGCCTATTACCTCTCTATTGTTGCGTTGACAGTGTCAATAAACTGGCGAATGGTGGGCGGATTATACCGAAGTGCAGGAAAAGCAACCAGTCCGAGGCGGCTAGATGGCATGGCTCCGCCATTAAAATAATCGCTTGTATCTCCAGGTGCATTTGGTTTTTCTCTTGTTCCTTAGTATTCAAACGTTGTGCGTCAGTGGCATTTGGCGTCAAATCTCGTACAATCTCTCACTAACGTACAAATTGAATTTGGGTGACAACTAATGAGCGAGATAAAACACTGCCGACTATTAATCCTTGGTTCTGGGCCGGCTGGTTACACGGCTGCAGTATATGCGGCCCGAGCCAATTTAAATCCGGTTTTGATCACTGGAATGCAACAAGGCGGTCAATTGACAACAACCACTGACGTAGAAAACTGGCCAGGAGATCCGGATGGTGTGCAAGGCCCGGAGCTGATGGAACGTATGCACAAACACGCCGAGCGCTTCGGAACCGAGATCATTTTCGACCATATTCAAAAAGCAGACCTACGGCAGCGCCCTTTTCGTTTAGAAGGCAATACCGCTATCTATACATGTGATGCGTTAATCATAGCGACGGGCGCATCGGCCAAATATTTAGGGTTGCCGTCGGAGCAGGCCTATCTTGGTCGCGGCGTCAGTGCCTGTGCAACATGCGATGGATTCTTTTATCGAAATCAAGTGGTTGCGGTGATTGGTGGAGGAAATACGGCGGTCGAAGAAGCGTTATACCTCTCAAATATCGCCAAGGAAGTGCACCTCATTCATCGACGTGATGCGTTGAGAGCCGAAAAGATACTACAGCAAAAATTACTGTCGAAAGCTGAACAAGGTAACATCGTGCTCCACTGGAATCGGGTACTGGATGAAGTGCTTGGTGATGAACAAGGGGTGACTGGCGTGCGTATTCGTTCTACCGTCGATGATACGATGGAAACCATCCCCCTACAGGGTGTATTTATCGCAATAGGACATAAACCAAATACCGATCTGTTTGAAGGTCAGCTGGAAATGGATAACGGCTATATCGTTGTGAATGCGGGACGCCGTGGGAATGCCACGGCAACAAGTATTCCAGGTGTGTTTGCGTGTGGTGACGTTGCCGATCAAGTGTATCGTCAGGCAGTCACCTCGGCTGGTTCAGGCTGTATGGCGGCTTTGGATGCGGAACGCTTCCTCGAGCACAATGGCTAGTCTCTCTAAACGGCAAGGCCAGCGGATGGCCTGCCGCACTATCATTCATATAAAGTTTAGTTCCGCCAGCAATTCCTGATAAACATAGGCATACAAAGGCGCAGCGTCTTCTTCATCTGGTGGGTGAAATTGGACGCCGAGGTAATATGGTTGTCCTGTATTTGTTTCATCAACGGCGCCAGCTGCCACCACTGTGCCACGAATGGTCAATGTATATTCGTAATGTGCGATTTTGACCGTAAAAGAAAGCGAAAGTAAGTTGCCTTTTTCGGCGAGCTCTTTTTGGCTTTCAACGCGAGCACCGATTGGACTTAAATCAGCAAGGCGAGCCACAATTGGCGCGCTTTCGGTCGTTTCATTGATCACCGTGACTTGCATGTCTGTTTCAATACGCGCGGCCCGCCGTACTTCGATGCTCTCGATTTCCTTTGGAATGGCCAAGTGTACATGTGGGTAAGGCTTGACTTTGTCTTCGAGCACCTTGGTTTCGAATGCCATGACCGAATTGAGCATAGCAAATCGAACAATGACATTTTGACCTTCCCGAAGGAACAAGGTCTTACCATCGCGATCCCTGGGAGGTGTCACAATGACACCATGGCGCGGCTCGATGCCAATCAATCGCACAACATAACGCCTAGCATCGCCTTCCCTTTGTAACTGCATGGCGATACCGATCTTCAGACCTAGCTTTTCGAAGTCCAAGCGTTCCTCCCCAGACCAGTGTACAATGAATTTGTAATTCTCTCCCAAAGG
This sequence comes from Gammaproteobacteria bacterium, assembly GCA_003696665.1. NCBI lineage: Bacteria > Pseudomonadati > Pseudomonadota > Gammaproteobacteria > Gammaproteobacteria bacterium. The sequence goes on from RFGJ01000050.1 coordinate 8,639, forward strand.
ATAGCAATAATTAGGCCAAGTGCGAAATGTCTGAGCTTCTTCTCAACCTTGTCGAGAACCCGGATGATTTTCCGAATGTCAGCAAGGCGTGTCAGGCGCCAGATGGCCTGCTCGCTTTTAGCACAAAACTGTCTGAGGCGCTGGTCATCGAAGCATATCAACGTGGTATCTTTCCGTGGTATGAAGATGGCAGTCCAGTCTTATGGTGGTGTCCGAGCCAGCGTTGTGTGCTTTGGCCGAGCCATCTAAAAATTCGTCGTTCATTGAGAAAACGGTTACGTAACTCCAAATATCATTTTACGGTCAATTGCGCCTTTGAAGATGTGATTCGTTGGTGTGCTGAAATACCACGCAAGGGACAGAATGGCACATGGATCACAGAGGATATGCGAAAGGTATACATTTCTTTGCATCGAAGCGCAATCGCACATTCCATCGAGGTTTGGGAAAACGATGTTCTCATTGGCGGGCTATATGGTATCCGAATTGGAGGCATGTTTTGTGGAGAGAGTATGTTTTCTCGCCGACCAGACGCGTCAAAAATGGCGCTGGCGGTATTATGTCAACTGTCGTTGAACACAGGGGTCAGTGTCATCGACTGTCAATTGCCAACCGAGCATTTAATGTCATTAGGTGCCGTCACCATCCCTCGTTCAGAATTTATTGAATTGCTTAAAAGGGAACGTCAAAAAAGTGGTATAGAATGGCCATGTGGTCCAATCAAGTGGCAAGCACAATGAATCGTACCAATCATATCGGTCGACCGAACGAGACGATTGAAACGCTCACACCAGCCGAACCGTGCCCATATCTTTCAGATCGGTTATGGCGGCTGTCTGTTGTTGAACGTCGACATTACACACCGCGAGACTATGCAAATTATCTCGCCAACGGCTATCGTCGGTCGGGAGATTTTCTGTACCAGACTGCTTGCCCAACCTGTCAGGCCTGTATCCCCTGTCGTATATGTATTGATGACGTAAAACTGCGCCGCCGGCACAGACGAATATTAAAAAAGAATACGGAACTCAAAATAGAAGTGCGGACCCCGTTTGTCGACTTGAAACTCGTAGGGTTGTACGAGCAATACATCAGTCTCCGACATAGAGACGGCGCAATGTATCCGCCAAACATCAATCATTTTTTGGCCTTTGCCGAAAGTAGCTGGGCAACAACCCGTTTCCTATGCGGTTTCCTTAGGGGGGAACTGGTTGCGGTGGCAGTCACAGATTTGGCCGAGAGATGTCTTTCTGCTGTGTACACCTTTTTTTCACCATTCCTGCCAGAGCGCAGTCTTGGCGTATGGGCCATCTTGCAACAAATTGAACTGGCCAGAGACTTCAATGCGGAACACCTCTATCTTGGTTTTTGGCTCCGAAATTGTAAGAAAATGGCATACAAAACCAATTTCCCTGGCTGTCAATTATTTGATAGGCAAAGCGGCTGGCTCTCTGTGGATAAATTTTTGCCAAATGATTAAAAATGCGTCATCATACGGCTCTCTTGAGAATCGCGTCCCTTCGACGCGACTTAAAGGGTAAGAAAACAGAGTCCAATATTTGTTATGGCAAAAGAAGAACACATTGAGATGCAGGGCACAGTCATTGAAACGTTGCCCAATACCATGTTCCGTGTCCAGTTGGAGAATGGGCACATTGTGACAGCCCATATCTCCGGGAAGATGCGTAAACATTACATTCGCATCTTGACTGGAGATAAAGTGACTGTCCAACTCACTCCTTATGACCTTTCCAAGGGGCGAATCGTTTTCCGCTCCAGATAAGGCGACCGTAAAAACGAAGATGCCGGCTTATGCCGGCATCTTCGTTTTGTCTTGAATGTTAATAGAAAGCGCGTCGCTGTCCTTGTCGACATCGACCACAACATGCCCCCCGCGGGCTAATCGACCAAATAATAACTCATCTGCTAGGGGCCGCTTGAGGTGTTCGCGAATCACGCGAGCCATTGGGCGCGCACCCATGCGGCGATCATAACCTTTGTCCGCAAGCCATGCCCTAGCCCTCTCAGTTACCTCTAGCACGACGCTTTTTTCATCAAGTTGTGCTTGAAGCTCAACCAGGAACTTGTCAACAATGGATTGTACAACCTCAGGAGATAAATGGTTGAACCAAAGCACCGCATCAAGACGGTTCCGGAACTCGGGCGTAAAGGTCCTTTGAATCGCGTCCAGGTTTTTAACGTCGGCACGTGTTGTTGTGAATCCTATACTGCCTTTTTCTACCTCCGCTGCCCCGGCATTGGTGGTCATCACCAGAATAATGTTTCGAAAATCGGCTTTACGCCCATTGTTGTCTGTCAGAGTGCCATGATCCATGACTTGCAGAAGCAGATTGAAAACATCTGGATGCGCTTTTTCTATTTCGTCCAAAAGCAAAACGGCATGTGGTGTCTTATTGACCGCTTCGGTAAGCAAGCCGCCTTGATCGTAACCGACATAACCAGGCGGCGCCCCAATAAGTCTTGAGACTGTATGGCGCTCCATATATTCCGACATATCGAAGCGAATCAACTCAATCCCCAGACATTTAGCCAATTGTTTTGTCACCTCTGTCTTGCCGACACCTGTCGGACCTGCGAGCAGGAAAGAGCCAACCGGCTTGTCTTCCGCGCCCAAGCCAGAACGTGCCAGTTTGATACTAGCGGCTAACTGCTCGATGGCTTCGTCTTGTCCAAAGACGACGAGCTTCAGATTCCGTTCTAGGTTTTGGAGTGATTTACGGTCATCGGTGGTGACTGTTTTCGCAGGAATCCGGGCCATTGACGCAACGACCTGCTCGATTTCATGCACACCAATGGTTTTTTTTCGCTTGGTTTCTGGCTTCAGCCTTTGGCGAGCACCAGCTTCGTCAATGACATCAATTGCCTTATCAGGTAGATGCCGATCCGTAATATAACGGGCCGCTAGCTGCGCAGCCGCACGTAAGGCAGCCACGGTATAACGGACACCATGATGGGCTTCATAGCGTTTCTTGAGCCCTTTGAGGATTTGAAATGTTTCCTCAGCGGATGGCTCAACGATATCAATTTTTTGAAATCGGCGTGCCAGAGCCCGATCTTTTTCAAAAATCCCTCGATACTCCTGAAAGGTTGTGGACCCCATGCAGCGCAACTCGCCGTTGGCCAAAAGTGGCTTGATCAAGTTCGACGCGTCCATCACGCCACCTGAAGCGGCACCTGCGCCAATGATGGTATGAATTTCATCAATGAATAGGATAGAGCCTGGTTCGTCTTTCAGGCGCTTAAGCAGCGCTTTAAGCCGCTTTTCGAAATCTCCCCGATATTTCGTCCCTGCCAGCAATGCGCCCAAATCTAGACTGTACACTGTTGCATCCGCAATGACCTCGGGCACATTTCCGTCGACGATGGCTTTGGCAAGCCCCTCCGCAATGGCTGTTTTGCCAACACCCGCATCACCAACGAACAGTGGGTTGTTTTTGCGGCGGCGACAAAGTACCTGGATCGTTCGTTCAAGCTCTTGCTCACGCCCAATCAGTGGATCGATCTTCCCTTCTGCTGCCAATTCGTTCAGGTTGGTGGCATAGGCAACCAATGGATCCGTGCCCTCTTTACGCGGGGCGCCTTCATCCTGTTCTTCTTCTTGAGCATGGGTGGCTTCTTGTCCAGGCACTTTGGAGATGCCATGCGAAATATAATTGACGACGTCAAGGCGTGTGACCCGCTCTTTACTGAGAAAATAGACGGCCTGGCTTTCTTGCTCACCGAAAATGGCGACGAGAACATTGGCCCCGTTCACCTCTTTTTTGCCCGAAGATTGGACATGAAATACCGCGCGTTGTAGCACCCTCTGAAATCCGAGTGTGGGCTGTGTATCCCGATCGGGATCGTCTGGCAACAATGGTGTCGTTTCATCGACAAATTTGTTCAAATGATGACGAAGGCGTTCGATATTCGCGCCGCAAGCTCGTAGGGCATTCGCTGCCACTTCGTTATCCAGTAACGCGAGCAAAAGATGTTCCACTGTCATGAACTCATGTCTTTTCTCACGCGCTCGCTGAAACGCTTCATTTAACGTGAGTTCTAAATCTTTGCTCAACATTGCGCTACCTCGTATTGCCCTTTTGTATAGTGACGCCTGCAGACTTGGTTTGGTTTGCCTTGGCCATACCTAAACTTTAGTCGGTTCATGCGCACTTTGCCAATTGAATCTGATGTTGTCGATACCGAGCGCGGACGTTGGTCCTATCAATCGTCGCGTTCGGTCACCGCAGTCAGTGGATGTCCATTGGCACGGCTGTAATCATTGACCATGGCTGCCTTGGTTTCCGCGATATCTGGTGTAAAAATACCAGCCACGCCTCGCCCCTGATGATGTACCTCGAGCATGATACGCACAGCATCATGCTGACTTTTGCCAAAAAATTTTTGCAACACTTCGACGACAAAGTCCATTGGCGTGTAGTCATCGTTTAATAAGACAACACGGTAACGCGGAGGTTCCTGGACGATTGGATCCGCTGTTTTCGGCGTCACAAGCGTGTCATCGTGCGAAGCTTTAATAATTACGATCTCGTCATTCATTGCTGCATTCACCACAAGGGAGACAGGTGAACAGATGGGTTGTGAAAGGCGGGGTAAATTATAACAGAAAGCACCGGACGCATCAGTCGAAAGTGATTGATTGTGAAATATTACCAAAAACCGTGGTTTTTTCTTGACGACGGAATGCGGCTCTAGGGATGATTTGCGCGCCACGCCCAATCTTGGTTGCGCTGGTACAAATGAAGTTAACCAACTAGGAACTGAGCAATGGCACAGGGTACCGTTCGATGGTTCAATAACGTGAAAGGATATGGCTTTATCGAACTGGACGACAGCGGCGAAGATGTGTTCGCACACTTTTCACAAATTCAGATGGAAGGTTTTCGAACACTTAAAACCGGTCAACGCGTCGAGTTCGAACTAGTCGAGGGACCGAAAGGGCTGAGTGCACATAAGATTCAGGTCACTGAGCTCCTGCCCGTTACGGACACAAAACCACTTGAAACTGCGTGATGTGTCCAGTATCACGGATGAGGACTCACTCGTCCGTGATACACGATTCTCCGCCTATCAAGTGCGGTGTATTGACGACCAAGTATAGACTGTCAGCATTTGTTCTGTAAGGGCTTTTTCTATGGGCCTTGGAATCGCTTCTCAACCAATTGTCCCATAAGTAAAAGCCCCGCGTTTTTGCGGGGCATGGCCGCCATACGGCCTGTTACTCTGATAAAAGTGTAAATTAATGAATGATGCCGAGTTGGATGTGTTCTCTCGCTTTACGCCAACCGTTTAGCCATCGTTCTCGTTTGGTCATTTCCTGATAGGGACAAATTTCTTTGGATCTTCGTTTGATGCCGGCCATGTATCCTTGTTTTTCAGCTCGTTCGTAACGGTCGCGCTTATATCTTTTCATGAAGACTCCTTCTCTTCTCGTCAAGGTTACTTGAATAGCGGTCGATCATCATCGACATCACTATGAATAGACCATAGCTGAAAATTCGTCCAAGATCGTTTGGTTTTAAGATTGGCGCGAATTAGAATGAATGCTTCCAAAGTAACGAACTATCAATCGGTTATATATGAACGTTAATGTATTACCTAAGATTTTTGTGGTCTGACCTTTTGTTGCCTCATCTTTACGTTAACGTAAGCGTAAACTAGAATTGTGGCACAACGCATCAGATTGACAGGTCTCTCCTTCATGACGAAGGAATTTACCATCAGCGATTTGTCCAAGGAGTTCGGCGTGACGACGCGCGCGATCCGGCATTATGAAGACATGGGGCTTCTCAAGCCGAAGCGAAAGGGAACGCAGCGTATCTACACGCATGGTGATCGGGTGCGCTTACAATTGATTCTGCGCGGAAAGCGCATTGGTTTTTCGTTAGCAGAAATCAAGGAAATTATCGGTCTATACCGTAGCCCAGAGGACGAGTCAGCGCAGCGCAAGCTTCTGTTGTCCAAAATCGCCGAGAGACGCCGCCAACTGCTCGAACAAAAAGCTTGTATAGAGCAGATGCTTGACGAAATGGCATCGATTGAAGCCAGGCTTCAGGTGCATGAGGTCGAGGGCGTGCCGAAATCCAATCGTTCACGTTTTTCATAAATCACAGAGGGGAAAGCAATGTATCCAAGTTTAAATTTTGACCTTGGTGAAACCGCAGATATGATTCGTGAGATGGTCGAGGGTTTTGCCCAGAAAACCATCGCCCCTATTGCAGAAAAGGTAGATAGAGAAAACGCTTTTCCGAATGAATTGTGGCCCGTCTTGGGCGAACTTGGACTGCTTGGCATCACCGTTGAGGAGGAATATGGCGGTGCTGGCATGGGCTACCTTGAACACGTGATTGCGATGGAAGAAATCTCGCGTGCTTCGGCGTCCATTGGCCTAAGTTATGGGGCACACTCCAACCTGTGTGTCAATCAAATCCGGAGAAACGGCACCAAAGCCCAGAAAGAGAAATATTTGCCCAAACTTGTCAGCGGCGAACATGTCGGTGCGCTGGCCATGAGTGAACCAAATGCCGGGTCTGACGTGGTGAGTATGCAGTTGCGCGCTGAGAAAAAAGGCGATCGCTACATTCTCAACGGCAACAAAATGTGGATCACTAATGGACCGGATGCGGATGTGTTGGTGGTTTACGCCAAAACGTCACCGGAGAAAGGAGCGCATGGCATCACCGCTTTCATTATTGAAAAGCAATTTCCCGGATTTTCCACAGCCCAGAAGCTCGACAAACTTGGCATGCGCGGTTCAAATACCTGTGAACTGGTGTTCGAGGATTGCGAAGTGCCGGAGGAAAATGTGCTCGGCAAGGTTGATGAGGGTGTTCGTGTCCTCATGAGTGGGCTTGATTATGAACGCGTCGTGCTTGCTGGCGGACCATTGGGCATCATGCGGGCTTGTTTGGACGTTGTCATCCCTTATGTTCATGAGCGAAAGCAATTTGGGCGGGCCATCGGCGAGTTCCAGTTGATGCAAGGGAAGCTGGCCGATATGTACACGACCATGAACGCCTGTCGGGCTTATGTCTATGCTGTGGCAAAGGCCTGTGACCGTGGTGAAACGACTCGGAAAGATGCCGCAGGTGCCATTTTGTATGCGTCGGAACGCGCGACACGTATGGCGCTTGACGCCATTCAGTGCTTGGGTGGAAACGGTTATATCAACGAATATCCCACGGGTCGCTTATTGCGCGACGCTAAGCTCTATGAAATCGGTGCGGGGACATCCGAGATTCGTCGCATGTTGATTGGTCGGGAACTGTTTAAAGAAACTGCATAGTGATGAGGGGTTGAACGATGCAACAGGATAATATTGTCATTGTAAGTGCTGCGAGAACACCATTAGGCGGCTTTCAGGGGGCGTTGGCAGAGGTGTCAGCCCCTACCCTTGGCGCTATCGCCATTGGGGCGGCTATTGAGCGGGCCGGTATTGATGCCGACATGGTCGATGAAGTGTTCATGGGTTGTGTTATCCCTGCTGGACTTGGTCAAGCGCCGGCTAGGCAAGCGGCCCTCGGTGCGGGCTTGCCGTACAAGAGCGGCGCCACGACCATCAACAAAGTCTGTGGTTCGGGGATGAAAACCGTCATGCTCGCTCATGATTTGATGAAAGCAGGCAATGGCGAGATTATGATCGCTGGCGGGATGGAAAGTATGACCAATGCGCCCTACTTGCTGTCCAAAGCCCGTTCCGGTTTTCGAATGGGACATGGCGAGATCAAGGATGCAATGTTTTTGGATGGGCTTGAAGACGCGTATGACAAAGGAAAGCTGATGGGCGTGTTTGCTCAAGAAACCGCCGATCAATACGGATTTACTCGCGAAGCGCAAGACGAATTTGCATTAGAATCGTTACGCCGTGCAAAAAGTGCGATAGACACGGGGGCTTTTAAAGACGAAATCACGCCGGTGACCATTCAGACTCGAAAAGGCGAAAACGTTGTGGATACGGATGAACAGCCGCTCAAAGCGAAACCGGAAAAAATCCCCACATTGCGGCCAGCCTTCCGTAAAGATGGCACTATCACAGCAGCAAACGCCAGCTCAATTTCTGACGGTGCCGCCGCTTTGGTGGTGATGACCGAGTCTCGAGCCAATGCATTGGGCTTGACTCCAATGGCGCGCATCGTTGCCCATGCTACTCATTCTCGGAAACCGGCCGAGTTTACCATTGCACCGGTGGGTGCGATTGAAGCGGTCTTGGCACGAGCGGGCTGGACCACGGACGACGTCGATCTGTTCGAAATTAACGAAGCCTTCGCGATGGTCACTATGGCAGCAATGCACGATCTCAAACTTCCGCATGACAAGGTCAACGTTCATGGTGGTGCTTGTGCTCTTGGCCATCCGCTTGGCGCGACCGGAGCACGAATCATTGTGACCCTATTGCATGCGCTAAAGCAGCGTTCACTGAAAAAAGGGGTGGCCGCCCTATGCATTGGTGGAGGCGAAGCCACAGCCATTGCCATTGAGGTCTTGTAATGTTTCTTAATGAAGAACAAAGAATGATTCGCGATGCGGCGCGCGACTTTGTCGCCGCCGAGATCATCCCGCATGCGGCTCGCTGGGATGAAAATGGCGAGTTTCCAAGTGATGCATTGAAGGGGCTGGCAGAGCTGGGATTCTTTGGCATGTTGGTCCCAGAGGACTATGGCGGGTGTGATATTGGGCATGTGGCTGCAGCCACTGTGATTGAAGAGATTGCGTACGGTGATGCTGCCTGCGCAACCATTGTGAGTGTCACAAATTCGGTCGCGTGCATGCCTATTTTGAAATTTGGAACGGACGAACAAAAGGAACGCTTTCTGAAACCACTGGCAACCGGCCAATGGCTTGGTGCGTTTTGCTTGACCGAACCGCATGCGGGTTCTGACGCAGCCGATCTGCGGACGAAGGCGATCCGCGATGGTGACCACTATGTGATTAACGGTGTGAAGCAGTTTATCACCTCCGGAAAACATGCGGACATTGCCATCGTTTTTGCTGTCACCAACCCGGAACTCGGCAAAAAAGGCATTAGTGCTTTTATTGTGCCTACAAATACACCGGGTTATACCGTCACCGCCGTCGAAAGAAAACTTGGGCAACATGCGTCGGATACTTGCCAGATTACTTTTGACAACTGCCGAATTCCGGTAGAGAACCGATTAGGTGCCGAGGGTGAAGGTTACAAAATTGCGCTCGCTAACCTTGAGGGTGGGCGTATTGGTATCGCAGCGCAATCTGTCGGTATTGCGCGTGCGGCATTTGATGCCGCGAGACAGTATGCCTGCGAACGCTATGCTTTTGGCAAACCGATCGCGGAACACCAATCCATTCAATTTAAACTTGCAGATATGACAACCCGCATTGATGCAGCTCGCCTGATGTACCTTCGTGCGGCGGCATTGCGTGATGCGGGCAAGCCGTGTTTAAAAGAGGCCTCACAAGCTAAATTATTCGCTTCGGAAATGGCTGAGTGGGTCTGCAGCCAAGCCATACAAATCCATGGTGGATATGGGTATCTCAAGGACTTCCCTGTCGAGAAATACTATCGTGACGTCCGTGTTTGTCAGATTTATGAAGGCACCAGTGAGGTTCAGCGTATCGTGATCGGACGCTGTCTGTTAAATGAGGATTAACCAAGGAACCTGCACTTATGAGTATCCTGAAGTCGAAGACCAACCCAAGAAGCCAAGAGTATCAGGATAATTATGCCGCTATGTCGGCGCTTGTGGATGATTTGCGTCGCACCGTGAATCAAATTGACCAAGGTGGCGGTGAAGCAGCGCGGGAAAGGCATCTCTCACGCGGCAAGCTGCTTCCGAGAGATCGAGTTCGCACCCTGTTGGATGTTGGGTCACCTTTTTTGGAATTGTCGCAACTTGCCGCTTACGGCATGTACGATAATCAAGTGCCCGCCGCAGGTATTATTACCGGGATTGGCCGGGTATCGGGCCGTGAGTGCATGATTGTGGCAAATGATGCTACCGTCAAGGGCGGTACTTACTTCCCAGAAACTGTGAAAAAGCATTTGCGTGCGCAAGAGATCGCCGAACAAAACCGTTTGCCCTGCATCTATTTGGTCGATTCTGGCGGTGCCAACCTCCCACAGCAGGACGAAGTATTCCCTGACAAGGATGATTTTGGCCGTATCTTCTACAACCAGGCCAATATGAGCGCCAAGGGTATTCCGCAAATTGCCGTGGTGATGGGGTCTTGCACAGCAGGTGGCGCTTATGTCCCTGCTATGGCCGATGAATCCATTATTGTTCGTCAGCAAGGCACCATTTTTTTGGGAGGGCCGCCCCTGGTCAAAGCGGCCACTGGTGAGGTGGTCACGGCGGAGGCGCTCGGTGGTGCAGATGTGCATTGTCGTACGTCCGGCGTCACCGATCATTATGCGCACAATGATGAACATGCCCTGGCGATTGCGCGCCGCATCATTGCCAATTTGAATCACAGCAAAAAGACTTCGCTGGACATTTCGCCTCCACAGGCACCTCGCTATGATACAGACGAGCTGTTAGGCGTCGTGCCAGCAGATCTGAAAAAGCCCTACGATGTCCGTGAAGTGATTGCCCGACTTGTCGATGGCTCTGAGTTCGACGAGTTTAAACCACTGTTCGGCACAACACTTGTTTGCGGATTTGCGAGAATCTGGGGCTATCCGGTCGGTATTGTTGCCAACAACGGAATCTTGTTTTCGGATTCTGCGCTTAAAGGCGCGCACTTTGTTGAGCTTTGCTGTCAGCGGAAGATTCCTCTGGTCTTTTTGCAAAATATCACCGGTTTTATGGTGGGGAAAAAATACGAAGCGGAAGGCATTGCCAAACATGGCGCAAAAATGGTGACAGCTGTCGCTTGTGCACAGGTGCCAAAGTTTACCGTGATTATTGGCGGCAGCTTTGGTGCGGGGAACTACGGTATGTGTGGGCGAGCCTATAATCCACGTTTTCTTTGGATGTGGCCGAACGCTCGTATTTCTGTCATGGGTGGAGAACAAGCGGCGAATGTGCTCGCACAGGTCAAACGCGATAACTTGGCACGCAAAGGTATTGATTGGTCTGCCGAGGAAGAGGAAGCATTCAAAGCCCCTATTCGCCAGCAATACGAAACACAAGGTCATCCCTACTATGCCAGCGCCCGGCTGTGGGATGACGGTGTGATCGACCCAAGAGATACTCGAATGGTGTTGGCGCTTGGCATTTCTGCCGCGCTCAATGCACCTATTCCGGAAACGAAGTTTGGCGTATTCAGGATGTGACGACGATGGAAAAGCTATTTATTGAAGAAAGACGCGATAACGGTGTGGTTGTTCTCACACTGAATCGACCCGAGGTGCATAATGCATTTAATGATGAACTGATTGCAGCACTGATCGAAGGTTTACAGGCGTTAAATTCCGATCCCTCGGTGCGCGTTGTCCAATTACGGGGCGCCGGAAAGAGCTTTTCTGCCGGCGCTGACCTGAACTGGATGCAACGTATGGCGCAATACAGTTGGGAAGAAAACTACCAAGATTCTTTGAAACTTGCCTCTCTGATGAGCACTCTGGCCAATATGAGTATGCCAACCATGGCCGTGGTTCAGGGGGCAGCATTTGGTGGCGGTGTCGGGCTGGTGGCGGCGTGCGATTTCGCACTGGCCAGCGATAGAGCGAGTTTTTGCCTTTCGGAAGTCAAACTTGGCCTCATTCCCGCTGTCATTAGTCCCTATGTTGTCCGTGCGATTGGTGCACGTGCAGCCCGCCGTTATTTTGTCACAGCGGAGCGCTTCGATGCGGATACCGCACTGAGGACGGGCTTGGTGCAAGAGGTTGTGCCACATGACACATTAACGCAGCGTGCGGATGAAGTGTGCGACGCCATCGCAAATAACGGCCCTCTTGCTGTCAGGGAAGCCAAAAAGCTGGTGTCGCTGGTCGCAGAGTCGCCGATTGATGAAGAAATCATTCGCGAAACGGCAAATCGTATCGCTGACCGCCGCGCTTCACCCGAAGGCATGGAAGGGATACGCGCTTTTCTCGAAAAACGGCCCCCGGTTTGGCCACCGGTGGACAAATTAAGCCTGAAATTGTTCGATGATGATGGTGAGGAGGTTCTTGATGATCAATAAGATTCTCATCGCCAACCGGGGAGAGATCGCTTGTCGAGTGATTAGAACCGCTAAAAGAATGGGGATTCGGACGGTGGCCGTCTATTCGAGCGCCGATAAAGAGGCGCTTCATGTCAAAATGGCCGATGAGGCCTTTCATATTGGCCCTGCCCCGTCCAGAGAGAGCTATTTGAACGGCGAAACAATTTTGGAGGTGGCGCGGAAAAGTGGCGCCGATGCCATACACCCCGGCTATGGCTTTTTATCGGAGAATGCAGACTTTGCTGAAGCCTGTGAACGAGCTGGCATCATTTTTATTGGACCGCCTGCGAAAGCAATTCGCGCCATGGGCTCCAAATCGGCAGCCAAAGCGATCATGGAAGAAGCTGGTGTTCCATTGATTCCAGGCTATCACGGCGAAAATCAGTCCCCGGAATTCTTGCAGGCACAAGCAGAAAAAATCGGATACCCGGTACTTCTGAAAGCAGTCGCCGGCGGGGGCGGCAAAGGAATGCGTCTCGTAGAATCTGCCGACGCTTTCCTTGATGCGCTATCGGCTTGCCAGCGCGAAGCTAAAGCGAGTTTTGGTGACGATCGAGTCTTGATCGAAAAATATCTGGTACGACCCAGACACGTCGAAGTTCAAGTTTTTGCCGATCGGCATGGCAATGCAGTGTATTTATTTGAGCGAGACTGCTCACTGCAGCGCCGTCACCAGAAAGTGATTGAAGAGGCGCCAGCACCAAATATTGACGAGGCATTTCGTCACACCATTGGTCAATTAGCGGTTCAGGCCGCCAAGACCATTGGTTATGTTGGCGCTGGCACCATTGAATTTTTGTACGATGGCAAGCAAGCGTATTTCATGGAAATGAATACGCGACTCCAAGTTGAGCATCCGGTGACTGAACTTATCACAAACACCGATCTGGTCGAATGGCAAATTCGAGTGGCTGCAGGGGAAGCGTTGCCAAGGACGCAGGACGACCTAAAGATTCACGGCCACGCTTTCGAAGCGCGTATTTATGCGGAGGACCCTGACAATGATTTTCTCCCCGCGACCGGCCGATTAAATTACCTGCGCTTTCCAGACGGCGAGCATGTGCGCGTTGATACCGGTGTCCAGGAAGGTGATGAAATATCGATTTATTATGATCCGATGATCGCCAAGCTGATTGTTTGGGGTGAGGATCGTGTGTCCGCCCTGAGGCGGTTGGGTCAGGCGTTGCGTGAAACCTACATTGTCGGTTTGCACAATAACGTTCGCTTTTTACGTCGCTTGGCGGAGCACCCTGCCTTCCAACAAGCAGAACTGGAAACAGGATTCATCGAAAAACATGCGGATTCGTTGAAATCACAACGTGTCGAACTGTCTGAACAGGTCATCGCTACGCTCGCACTTGCACTGACGGATAATCAAAACCAGCAAACTCATTGTGAAACAACATCCGATCCTTGGTCACCATGGGCGCTACGGACCGGTTGGCGTTTAAATAAAGTCAATCGCCAGCAGTTTCGTTTAACATGGAAAAGCAATGCCGACTCTGAGCCGATAGCGCTGAACATCTCTTATGTGAAAAACGGGCTGTCGGTGCAATGGGGCGAGCAAATGCTCAATGTCCAAGGCCAAATACAAGACAATTGCGCATTGGTCAACGTATCCGGACAACGCTTCGCGGCGCATGTTGTGACAGAGGCAAACACCATTCATGTGTTGCTTGATGGGGACGTTTTCGAGTTTGAGTTGTTCAACCCCTTTGCTTCTTTGGCGGATGAAAGTACTGACGGACAGTTGGTTTCGCCAATGCCGGGCGCGGTGACCTCAGTGATGGTTGCGGTTGGTGACAAAGTGAAGGCGGGAGATACCCTGCTGATTATCGAAGCAATGAAAATGGAGCATCGTATCAAGGCTCCTACGGATGGCGTCATAGAAGAAATTCTCTACCAGCCAGGTGATCAAGTCGATGAAGGCGCTGAACTCGTTCGCTTGACACAGGAGGCAGACTGATGCGCCCTACTTTCGTCAAAATCGTCGAGGTTGGCCCGCGAGATGGCTTACAGAATGAGCGTCAAACCATATCGACTGAAACCAAGGTGGCCCTGATTGAACATCTGGCGAGGGCTGGTGTGAAAAACATTGAGGCCACCAGCTTCGTCAGCCCCAAATGGGTGCCACAGATGGCCGATGCGGTAGAGGTCATGCAGGAGGTTCGAGCCAGATTGCCGCATGTGCAATTTTCCGCCTTGACGCCCAACCTGAAAGGCCTCGAACGTGCGTTGGCATGTGGGACGCAGGAAGTGGCTGTCTTTGGTGCTGCGTCAGAAAGCTTTTGCCAAAAGAACATCAATTGCAGCATTGATGAGAGTTTGGCACGGTTTGAGCCCGTCGTTCGGCAGGCAAAAGATAACGGTATACGGGTGCGAGGCTATGTCTCCTGCGTGATGGGGTGTCCATATGAAGGAGAAATTTCGCCACATAAGGTGGCAGAAGTCGCCACAGCACTGTTCAATATGGGCTGCGACGAAATTTCATTGGGGGACACCATCGGTACTGGCAACCCGTTAGCGACAGAAAAACTGATTGACGAGGTGGGTAAAAAGGTTCCCTTGGCACAACTTGCGGTGCACTTTCATGACACCTACGGCCAAGCGTTGGCCAATATTTTGACCGCGATTAACATGGGCATCAGTGTGGTGGATGCTGCCGTTGGCGGTCTGGGTGGCTGCCCCTACGCCAAAGGAGCCAGCGGTAACGTAGCCACAGAAGACGTCGTCTATATGCTCAATGGTATGGGCATCAAAACCGGTATCGACTTAGATGCCTTAGTAGAAACGGCTTGGTTTATCTCACAGCAGCTAGGGCGCGAACCCATGTCGAAGGTGGCTCGAGCACTGGCTGCAAATTGTGAAGGCTCAAAACAATAAGGAGAAGCATGATGTCTGGTTTTAATAAAGTGGTGACAAGTTACGAGGCCGCACTTGAGGGACTCAAAGACGGAATGACTGTCATGGTGGGTGGCTTTGGGCTGTGTGGCATTCCCGAAGGATTGATTCGCCAAGTCTATGAAATGGGCGTAAAGAATCTCACGTGCATCTCGAACAACGCAGGTGTTGACGGCTTTGGATTGGGCCTTTGGCTAGAAAAACGTCAAATCAAGACAATGATCGCCAGTTACGTTGGTGAAAATGCGCTGTTTGAGCAGCTGTTCCTTTCGGGTGAGATGGAGGTCATTCTGACGCCACAAGGCACGCTCGCTGAAAAGATCCGTGCCGGTGGTGCGGGGATCCCGGCGTTTTACACACCAACAGGCTATGGAACCAAAGTGGCTGAAGGCAAGGAAACGCGCGAATTTAATGGACGTCATTACGTTCTAGAAGAGAGCTTAACCGCTGATTTTTCGCTGATCAAAGCCTATAAAGCAGATACCATGGGGAACCTGATATTCCGGGCGACGGCGATGAACTTTAATCCCGATATGGCAACTGCTGGCCGCATCACAGTGGCAGAAGTTGAAGAAATCGTTGAGCCAGGTGAACTTGACCCTAACTTCATTCATGTGCCAGGCATTTACGTCGATCGGGTCATCCAAGGCACGTTTGAGAAACGCATTGAGCAACGCACGGTCCGTAGCGAATAAGGAGCAATATTATGGCACTTGACAGACATCAGATAGCACAACGCGTCGCACAAGAACTTAAAGACGGCTACTACGTAAATTTAGGCATTGGAATTCCGACGTTGGTGGCCAACTATATTCCCGAGGGCGTGCAGGTCATGTTCCAGTCGGAAAATGGTTTGCTTGGCATGGGGCCCTTCCCAACCGAAGACGAAGTGGATCCAGACTTGATCAACGCTGGCAAACAGACGGTCACCGCTGTCACTGGCGCTGCGTTTTTCAGTTCATCACAATCCTTCGCCATGATCCGAGGGGGGCATATTGATCTGACGGTGCTTGGCGCCTTTGAAGTCGATCAGGAAGGCAATATTGCTTCTTGGATGATTCCGGGGAAATTGGTTAAAGGCATGGGCGGTGCCATGGATCTCGTGGCTGGCGCAGAAAATATCATTGTAACCATGATGCATGCCAATAAACACGGTCAGTCAAAAATCCTGAAAAAATGCACATTGCCGCTCACGGGCGTGAACTGTATTAAAAAAGTGGTGACTGACCTGGCGGTGCTTGAAATAAAGGATGGTAAATTCCACCTGCTTGAGCGTGCGCCCGGTGTCAGTGTCGAGGAAATCAAGGCCAAAACCGAAGGGGATCTGGTGATCCCTGACTCTGTTCCCGAAATGAAATTATGATAAAAGCGTCTGGCCAGGGAATGAAAAATTTGGAAATGACAACAAAAAATAGGAGTTTTTCTATGAATCCATTTAAACGGCT
The DNA here is from genome assembly GCA_003696665.1 of Gammaproteobacteria bacterium. Taxonomy (NCBI): domain Bacteria; kingdom Pseudomonadati; phylum Pseudomonadota; class Gammaproteobacteria; species Gammaproteobacteria bacterium. Next base: position 25,129 of record RFGJ01000050.1, read on the forward strand.
CTTGCTGAGTTCATGTGTATTTATCACCATGAATGTGGTGGCGGTTGAAGGCATGTGGTTACCAGAGCAAATGCCTAGCCTCAAGAAAGATCTTCAGGCACATGGCCTTGAGCTGGCACCGGAACAACTTTCTTCGCTGGATAAGTTCCCAATGAACGCCATCGTGTCGCTCGGAGGTTGTACCGCCTCTTTTGTTTCGCCAAATGGGCTTATCGTGACGAACCACCACTGCATTTATGGTGATCTGCAGTACAACTCGACGCCAGAAGAAAATCTTATTGAAAAAGGCTTCCTGGCAAAAAGCATGGCCGAAGAACGACCTGCGGCGCCGGGGCGTCGGGTGTGGGTCACCGAGTCAGTCACCAACATCAGTCAAGTGATGAAATCTGGGCTCGACAAGCTGAGCGGCCGTGCGCTGCTTGATGAGCTGGAGCGTCGCACGAAGTCCCAGATAGCCCAATGTGAAGACGAGTTTCACCGTTGCCGCGTGTTCGAGTTTTATGGTGGGGCGGAATATTACTTATTGCGGCAATTAGAGCTCAAAGATTTACGAATTGTCTATGCCCCTGCGGAAGCCATTGGAAAGTTCGGCGGCGATATTGATAACTGGATGTGGCCCCGTCACACCGGTGATTTTGCGTTTTATCGAGCCTATATTGGCAAAGATGGAAAACCGGCCACCTACAATAAAGAAAACGTTCCCTACAAGCCGAAAGGTTTCTTACCGCTAAGCAAGCAAGGCATCGCGCCTGGCGATTTTGTCATGGTCGCGGGCTATCCTGGCCGCACCTACCGACATAAAATTTCGACTGAGGTGGCTTATCGGTTCGAAAAATATTATCCGCGCACCCAAAAAGTACTGGCTGATCTTGCGAGAATTATTGAAACCATCGGCGCTCAAAAGAGAGAAGCAGCGATCAAATACGCCAGCCGTTTGGCGGGTTTGAATAACTACGCTAAAAATTTCCAAGGGATGATGGAAGGTTATGCGAGAAGTCACATGCTCGAAAACCGGCGCAAGCAGGAAACACAACTCCAGCAGTGGCTTAATACCACGCCAGAAATGAAGCCTTACCGCACTGCATTAGAAGATCTTAAAGCTGCCTTGGCGCAACAACATGCATTGCAAGAGACCGATGCATGGTCTTCATGGCTGTTAGGCACCGGCATGTTGTCGACGGCGCGCAATCTGTACAAATGGAGTCTCAACCAAGTCAAGCCCGACGACCAGCGTGAGCTCGGCTTTCAAGTACGCGACCGGGAGCGCTGGGAAGGCTATTTGAGAAGTCTAGAGCGCCGCTTTGACATCGATGTTGAAAGTGCCAACTTCCGCTATTTCCTTGAAAAGCTTTTTGCCAGTGAAAATCAAGAAATACGCAATATTGTGAAAATCGTCACTGGCAATGCAAAAAACGTGGATGAAGCCGTTGATTATTTCAAACGTATCCACGGAGATTCCGTGTTGAGCGATCCCGAAACGCGCCTTGCTTTACTCGATAAAAAGCCTGACTTTTTCGAGAAAAGTTCAGATCCGCTGCTTTCACTTGCTGTGAGACTCTACCCGATTCTCAAAGCACGCGAAGACCGCTTTAAGGAAATTAACGGCAAAGTGAAAAAGGCGCGTGCACGCTTTATGGAAGCGAAGCTTGCATATTTTGAAGCACAAGGACGGCCTATGTATGACGACGCCAATAGCTCGCTCCGAATTACGTATGGCAATGTTCAGGGTTACCCTGCCCTAGGTCAACAAAAGCCGCGGGATGGTGTTGCATGCGATAATAATGGATGTCGATATACACCATTTACGACAGCGACAGGCATTGTGGCCAAAGACACCGGCAAAAAGCCGTTTAATGTACCACCAGTAGAACGACAGCTTATTGAAAAAAGAGATTTCGGTGCCTATGAGGCGAAATTTCTTGACGACTTGCCGGTCAACTTCCTGTCAGATGTTGATACCACGGGTGGCAATTCTGGTTCACCGACAATGAATGGAAAAGGTGAGCTTGTTGGACTTTTATTTGACGGCACTTATGACACCTTAAATGCTGATTGGGAATATACGGACAACACGCGTTCCATTCATGTCGATGTCCGTTACATGCTTTGGGTGATGGAGAAAATCGATCATGCTGACAACTTGTTAAAGGAGCTTGTCATTCACTAACAAAAATCTTTTGTTGTGATTCTGGTGAAAAGGCGCTGAAAATTTTCAGCGCCTTTTTTATGGTTCAATTTTGTTTTTTTTACGAAAAGTGCTATAGAATATGCATTGGTCATTTTTTGACCTGAACTGAGGCTGGGAGTGAAAACAATGGCAAAAACACCAATTTCAAAAACAGGCAAGACCGGGAAAAAGAAAACGCAAAAACGTGGTCGGCCACCCAAGCAGACGGTAGCGAGAAGCGCATTAGAAGTGCCTGGCACCGGCATACTGGCGTCCGCCATTGCCATGGCAGAAAAAGCTTTAGCAGCGATTGAAAAAAAATTGTTCAAAGCAGAACAAAAGGTGCTAAAAGCAGAAGCCAAACATGAGCAGGCGACCTATAAAGTGGCCGATCGTCGTGCAAACTGGCAACTGCGAAGAACTGCGGCCGCCAAGCGTGCCCTGGAGAATGCACGATTGGCAAAGCAGAAAGCAGCAGAAGCGGTGAAACTAGAAAAACAAAACCTTCGCGAGGTCAAGGCTGAGTATAAAAATGTAGACAGCCAATTGAAGAAACTTTACAAACTGGCAGATAAAGTAGAAAAAGGTCTCGATAAAATTGAAACTCAAGTTGAAAAGTTTCGAGAAAAACAACTCAAGGCGTTTGCCAAGATTGAACAAGAGTTAGTGGATAAAGTGCTTAAACCCAAGCGGAAGCGCGGACGTCCGCCAAAAGCACAACCCAAACGGGGACCGGGCCGCCCGCCAAAGTCGGCCTCTGGCAAACGGGGGCCGGGTCGTCCGCCTAAGTCGGGGGCAAAACGTGGTCCAGGCAGACCAAGAAAGAGCGAGAGTGCTGAGACGAAAGAAGCGTCTAATCAAGATATCAACGAAGCATAAAAATTCGGCGATGCGTCTTTCCAGGTTACGAGGCTGAGCCAACTGGTCAACGGTCGCCACCATAGTA